>NZ_JBINJD010000066.1:0-26628 GCF_043951915.1 Alienimonas sp. DA493
GGGCGCCTCCGGCTCGGCCGGGACCGGCGGCGACGCCGGAACCGGCGGCTCCGCAGGGCAAACGAGGTTCGGCAGCGGCACCCTCACCGGCGGGACGGGCGGAACCGGCGGAACCGGCGGCCACGGCGGAACCGGCGGCGACGGAGCCGCCGGCGCCCGGGGCGGGACCGGCGGCGAGGGCGCCGGCGGCACCATCCGCCTGCAGGGCGCCGTGGTGAACGTCGACGGCGCCCTCTCGGCGGTCGGCGGCGGCGGCGGCCGACTGGTGTTCAACACCTCCGGGACCGGCAATACGGTCAACAGCGTCCAGGACGCCGGCATCGTTGAGAAGTACAACACCGGCGAATTGATCGTCACCGGCCCCTCCGGCGTTTCCCTCGGCGGAATCGATCAGCCGCACACCCTGATCGTGGGCCGCGGCACGTTCCGCATCGACAGCGACCCCCTCGGCGCCGGCGCCCCCGGCCCGCTGACGGTCAGCGGGAGTTCGGGATCCGTCACCGCCACCGTCGGCTCCCGCGTGGGGACCGACGTCGCCACGCTGCTCGCCGGCGAAACCCTCCTCCAGGGCGGCACGACGACCGTCGAGGAGCAGGGCGAGATGGAAGCGACCGGCTTGCACGTTCGCAGCGGCGGGAGATTGAAGATCGACGCCGCGCAGACCGGCGGCTTCGCCGACGGCACGCTTCTGGTGACCGGCGACACCACCGTCGGCGACGCCGGCCCCAACGCCGGCGGCTACGTCGAGGTCAACGGCGAAGCGGCCCTCGGCTCTATCACGTTGAACTCCGGCGGCACGCTCGTCTTCGGCGGGCTGGTCGAAACCGATCGTGCGATCGGTTCCACCGGCACGCTGGGCAACCTGACCGTCAACTCCGGCGGCACGCTCAGCGGCATCGGCACCGGACCGGGCGAGGGCGGCGTCCTCCGGGCCGCCAACGCCGCCTTCAACGGCGGCACGACCGACTTCGGCAGCGAAGACAACGTCGTCGAGTTCGTCACCTTCCAGATCGCTCAGAACGCCTATTCCGGCGGCGGCCGATTCGAGAGCCACGGCTCCCTGACCGTCTCCGACGTCAACACACTCGCCCGATTCGGCGACAGCGCCACGCTGGCGGGGAACTCCTCGTTCCTCGGCGACACGACCGTCACCGGCGGCGCCGTGGACGTGCGGGGCGATGCGGCGCTCGGCCTGACGACCGTCAACGGCGGCGTGTTGAAGGCGTCGGGCGGCGGGTTGATTGAAACCGACCACACCCTCGGCTCCACCGGCACGCTGACGGACCTGACGCTCGGCGTCGACGGGGCGACCGCGGCCGGCACCGGGCTGACGCTGGAGGGCGCCGGCTCCACCGTGCGGGCCGTCGCCCTGCAGCTGTTCGACAACGGCGCCGGGGGGAACCGGGCCGTCCTTACCTCCGGCGTCGGCACGCTGCTCGAGGTGAACACGATCGCCTCCTTGGGCAACGCCGACCTCTCCGGCGCCACGACCGTCGCTCAGTCCACGACCGTCAGCGGCGGGAGCTTCAACGTTCAGGCCGGCGGCATCTTCGACACCCCCGTCCTCGACGTGCACGGGGGCGTGATGACCGTGAACCTCGGCGGCACGCTGGACGTCGCCGGCGTCGGCGACGGGAACGCCACCCCCTACGTCGGCACCGACGTCACCGGCGGTACGCTGACCGTCCAGGGGACCGCGGGCCTCGCCGCCACGACCGTCGGCGCCGGCGGCACGCTGAACGTCAGCGCCGGGACCGCCGACACCTTCGACAACGCCGCCCAGTCGATCCTGCACGACCTGACGGTCCTGAACGGCGGCGCCGTCAACCTGACCGGGACCGGTCTGCTGACCGTCCACGCAATGCAGAACGCCGGGAGCGTGACCGTCGCCAGCAAGGGGGCGGGCGGCTCCGCCGTCGGCCTCCAGGCCGACAGCGTCACCACGACCTCCGGCGGCACGTTCACCGTCGGTTCCGGCGGGGTGAACCACGGCGCCGCCGCGGTCGCCGGCGAACTGAACGCGACCGGCGCCGGCGCCGCCGTGAACGTCGCCACCGACGGCAGCACGCTGGCCGTCAACACGGGCGGATCGCACGCCGACGCCGTCGGCCTGACCCTCTCCGGCGGGGCGACTTCCACGGTCGCCGGCTCGGTCGACGTCACCGGCCGCACGACCGTCACCGGCGACGACGGCCAGCAAACGCCCGCCGACTCCTCCCTGACGATCAACGGCGCCGGCGGACAGCTCGCCACCGACACGCTGCACTCCGACGGGACCGTTTCCGTCGTCCACGGCGGCCTGGCGGTGCGGGGCGACGGCGACGACCAGACTGCCGACACCGTCGTCACCGACGGCACGCTCTCGGTGGGCGCCCAGGGCGACGCCGCCCTTGGCGCCACCGCCGTCACCGGCGGGACGCTGTCCGTCGCCGGGACTGCGGACACCCGCCACGACCTCGCCGACCAGGGCGAACTGCAGGCGCTGTCCCTCACCGGTTCAGCGACGCTGGAGGTGACCGGGACCGGCTCGCTGACCGGCGGCGACGTGGCCGTGACCGGCACGACCGCGCACGTGCTGAGCGTCGGCGACGGCGTCACGACCGACCGCGGTTTGTCGGCCGGCGACATGAACGTGACCGCCGGCGGTTCGGCGACGGTCGGCCGGGCGGCGGCGACCGGCGCCCAGTCCGCCGCCGCGGCGGACGGCGTGCTCGAGGTCCAGCAGACGCTCACGATCGACGGGGCCGGCAGCGCGCTCAACGTGCTCTCCACCGGCTCCGTCACGCGGGCCGGCGTGGAGGCGCAGGGCGACCTGACCGTCAGCGGCGGGGCGGCGGCTCGCATCGGCGCCGCCGCGGACGGCGACGTCGCCGCGGCCGACGGCTCCGCGAACGTCGGCCACACCACGACCGTCGCCGGGACCGGCAGCACGGTGGACGTCGTCGGCCACTCCTCGTCGCTCACCTCCGGCGGGATCGTCGTGGAGCAGCACGGCGCCCTCGGCGTCGAGGGCGGCGTGGTCGAAACGACCACGCTCTCCGCGACCGACGGCGGCTCGGTAGTCGTCAAGTCGCACGGCACGCTGAACGTCACCGACGTCGCCCCGCACCAGACCGCCACCACGATCGGCGGCGGCCAGTCCGTGCCGGGCTCCCTCACCGTGGAGGACGGCGGCCAGGCGCACCTCAGCCAGACGGAGGTGAACGCGGGCGGCTCCCTCACCGTCCTCGGCGCCGCCGACACGCAGGACGGCAGCCACATGCTGCGGGACACGCTGCTGAACCAGGGGTCGCTGACCGTCGGCGACGGCCTGCTCTCCTCCGTGTTCACCACCCGTCTGCTGGACGCGAAGAACAGCTCGACGGTGGACGTCCAAAATCACGCCAAGCTGACGGCGGAGAAGGTCAAGATCGACGCCACCAGCGACTTGACGGTCGCCAACGGCGGCCTGCTGGACGCCCAAGACGTGGAATACGCCCAGAGCGCCACTCTGAGCGTGCAGGAAAACACCACCTTCACCGTTCAGAACGACGCCACCCTCACCGGGGCAAGCTCGAAGGGCGCCGGCGACGGATCCAAAACCGTCGTCAACGGCACCTATCAGGCGAAGAACTTCACGGTGCAGGAGGGCGCCACCGTCAGCGGCTCCGGCACGCTGTGGGCCACCGGCAACGGCGGGTCGGACGGCACCGTCACCATCGACGGCAACCTGAACCCCGGCAACAGCCCCGGCGTGATCGGCGTCATCGGCTCCAGCACGACCCTCACCGCCAACTCGACGCTCGGCATCGAGTTGGTCGCCACGCCGCCGGGGGTCACGCCGATCGCCGGCACCCATTACGACCAGATCGCCGTCACCGGGGCGGCCGTTATGGACGGGAACGCCGTCGCCGTGTCTCGGTTCGGCCCCAACCGGCCGTTCGTGCCCGGCACGCAGTACGACATCGTCACCGCCACCGGCGGACTGACCGTGGCGAGCCCGGTGCGGGTCGACAGCTACATCGCCAACGCCCGGTTCCTCCAACTGGTCGGGCCGAACACCTTCAGCCTGATCGCCGCCCGGGACCAGCTGTATCAGCGGGACTTCGGCACGACCGTGAACCGGGCCGGCGTCGGCGGCGGGCTGGACGCGGTGCGGAACTCTCCGGGGCTGATGAGCCTGCGGGACGCTCTCGACATGCTGCCGATCGACGAACAGGTCGGCCGCGCGTTGGAGCGGCTCTCCGGCGAGATCTACGGCACGCAGCTGGGCGCCCTGAACCGCAGCTCGCTGCAGTTCTTCGACGCGGTCGGCGCCCGGGACGCCGCCTTCCCGCTGGTCTGCGGGACCTGCGGCGTGGGCGCCGGCGAAACCGGCCTCCAGGGTTGGTGGGACACGACCGGCGCCGTCGGGTCCGTCGGAGGCGACGGCAACGCCGCCGACGCCGACTTCCAGACGGCCGGCACTGCGGTCGGCCTGTCGCGGATCTTCGGCGAACCCGGCGGCTGCCTCGCCGTGGGCGGCTTCTACGGGTACGAGTCCGTCACCACGGAGATCGACTCCGTCCGCTCCCGGGCGGAGACGGACGCCCACCGCTTCGGCGGCTACGTCCGGGCGAACGTCGGCCGGACCTACGGCCGCCTCACCGCCTTCGGCGGGGCGACCAGCACGGACGCCCGCCGCCACGTGGTGATCGACAGCCCCTTCACCTCGATCAACGACGGCCACGTCGCAGACTACTCCGGCGGATTGGCGGGCGTGGACCTCGAGACCGGCTCGCTGTTCGGCGGCCCCGGTGCCTACCTGATGCCGGTCGTCGGCCTGCGGTACGTGCGGGCCTCCCTGAACGAGTTCACCGAAAGCGGCGGCGTGACGACGTTGACCGTCGACGACGCGGTGCTCGGCGAACTGCGGGCCCGCCTCGGCGCCCGCGCCGGCGTGCGGCTGCCGAACGCGATCGTCCCGCTCACCGGCACCTTCGAGGCGTTCTACAGCCGGGACGTCTCCGCCGGCTCGGTGGGCGACGTACGGTCCGCCTTCGTCGCGGCGCCGGGCTCCGACTTCGAGAGCCGCGGCACGGACTTCGGCCGCGACCGCGTGACGCTCGGCCCGGGCCTGACGATCGGCAACGGTCCGCTGCAGATCGGCACGTCCTACCGGGCGGGCCTCAGCCGCGAGAGCGTGCTGCACGCCGGCGACGTGCGGCTGGAATACTGCTTCTGAGCCAGCTCGCCCGGGAATCCGGGCGGGAAGATTTAACGTTCTCGAACGCGGCCGCTCCGGGAGATTCCCGGGGCGGCCGCGTCCCTTTATGTTTGCGGTGCCTCGATCAGCCCCGGGAATGCGGCGGGACCGACTTCGCCCCGTCGCCGTCCGTTGACGTCAACGAACGGCGACACATGTCGCCGATTGTTGACGGTCGGGAGGGAGTCGCGGGGGATGGAACCTTCGCGCCGAGGACCAGTCGACGGGAAAAGGCCGAATATATCAGCTGCACGCCCCGCCAGAGCATTTCGAGACTATCAGAACAGCATTTTCAGCGTTTGGCACGCGTCCTGCATGCAGATTAATTGCTTCCGGGTGGGTCCGCCTCAATCGCCCCCCGGCCGCCACGAAGCACGGTCTTCTTCAAGACTCGCCCATCCGTCGCGTGGCTCGAGATGCGGCTCCACCGAGAGGTTGCTGTCATGTTGCGCTCCCACGGCAAATTGCTCGCGCTCGCCGGACTCGCCGTCACGTTTGTGACCGCGGACGTCGCTGCCGCCGGGCTGACCGGCGCGGCTCGTCTCAGCCCGGGGGTCGGGTTCCATAACCGGACCGGCAGCTCCTACCAGGCGGGCCGGCAGTTCGTGCCCCGGGCGTACGCGACCCCTCAGTACTACGCGGCGCCGCAGGCGACCGTCCCGTTCTTGGGCTCGATCGCGACCCGTCCGGCGACCCCGGCTCCCGCGGTCGCGGCCCAGCCGCGGGCTCTGACGCAGCCCCGCGTCGTCCGCACGCAGCCCGGTCGCGTGATCTACCGCGCCCCGGCCTACCACGTGCCGGCCGCCCCGGCCCCGCAGACGGCGGCCGCCCCGGTCGCCCCGCAGCGCTAGGGATTCCCGGACGACGCCCGTCGTCGTCGACAGTTCTGAGGACGTCGGGGCGGGGCACGCACGGCCCGCGACCCCGCTCCGGCGCCCGATTCCGCAGGCCAACCCCCCGTTTCGGGCGGTTGGCCCGTTTTATGCGCCGACCTCGGCGACGTCTCGTCGTTCAAGCGCAGGTGAGCAAACGACGCCGACACGTCCACGATCTCATTCTTATCAGAGTGGAAAGCAAACGATGTCTGAAGACGCCTTCATTTCCGCGGCCGCCGCCTGGCTCACGCTCTCCGGCCTCGGAGCCATCCTGCTGCTCGCGGCGAGCTCCTGGTTCTTCTAGTTCGCTTCGCCCGCAATCCATACTTCTACACGCCCTCGGGGCGATCGAAAGAGACTCCGATGACTGGTCTGGAACAGTTCGTCGAGCCGCTTTACTGGCTCTGCGTGATCGCGGCAGGGCTGCTGCTGGCGACGGGATGGGGAAACCAGTCCCCCTGACGCGCGCCGGGCGGGCGGCGCGTCGCCCCTCGGGCTCCTTGGTCGGCCGACCGGCGCCCCCGTACCCTATCCCCGTCGCGCTTCTCGTCGTTCGCCGGGGGTTACCACATGGCTGATTCGTTGTTCAAAAGGAACGAGATCGACGACGTCCAGTTCCGGTACGTGGCCAACTTCACCTACGACTGGGAAAGCTGGCACGCCCCGGACGGCGCGCCGCTGTGGATCAACGACGCCGTCGAACGACTGACCGGGTACCGCGTCGAGGAGTGCCTGGCGATGCCCGAGTACCCGCTGCCGATCGTCTGGCGGGAGGACCGCCCGCGGATGCGGCGCATGCTCCGCGACGCGATCGCCGGAGAATCGTTCAACGACTTAGAGTTCCGCGTGAGAACCGCGACGGGCGAGCGGCGCTGGATGGCCGTCTCTTGGCAGCCGATGACCTGCGACCGCGGCGTGCACTTGGGGTTCCGCACCAGCGTCCGCGACATTGCCGACCGGCAGGCGTTGCGGGAGAAGCTGCGACAGCAGAACCAACGTCTGGAGCGGCTCGTGCGGGAGCGAACCGCGGAGGTCGCGCGGCTGGTGAAGAACCGGGGACGGATGGAGCGCCTCGCCGCGGTAGGCGAGTTGGCCGCCGGCGTCGCCCACGAAATCAACAACCCCCTCGCCGGCATCCGCAACGCGTTCGCCCTGATCGGCGGCAGCCTCGCCCCGGACCACCCGCACTACGACCTGCTGGAGCTGGTCGACGCCGAGATCGAACGGATCAGCACGATCATTCATCAGATGTACCAGCTGTACCGGAGCTCCCCGCTGCGGGCGCAGGACCTGACGGTGGAACAGGTCGTCCGGGACGTGTTTTGCCTGCTGGGCCTGATCGCCGATCGCCACGGCGTGCGGCTGACGGTCGGCCGGGCCGACGGCGTCGAGGAGCCGACACCCGCCCGCCTGCCGGAGAACGAACTCAAACAGGTGTTGTTCAACCTCGTTCGGAACGCCGTGCAGGCGTCGAAGCCCGGCGGCGAGGTGCGGGTGGAGATCGCGACCGGCGTGGAGTCCGCCGACGCCGCCGGCTCCGCCGGCGCACCGGGCGCCGAAACGGTGGAGATCGCCGTGGCGGATCGAGGCACCGGCATCGACGCCGCGACGCTCCCCCGCATCTTCGAACCGTTCTTCAGTACGAAAGGTAAGTTGAAGGAGGGCATGGGCCTGGGGTTGTCGGTCACGCAGAACCTCGTGGCCGCGATGGGCGGGGAGATCGTCTGCGAGACGGAGCCGGGGGTCGGCACGACCTTTCGTGTGACGCTGCCCCGCCGCCCCGCCGCCCCCCAGGACGGAGGCCCGGGGGAGGTCGGCGTCGGCGGACGGGACTCCGGGAGAGAACGGGGCTGACCCCATGCCGAGCCGCATCCTCATCGCCGACGACGAGCCGCTGTTTCGCACCACGACCGCGAAACTGCTGGAGCAGGCGGGCTACGACTGCGAATGCGTCGCCGACGCGGACGCCGCCATGGCGAAGCTGCGGGCCGAGCCATTCGATTTAGTGCTGTCCGACCTGAACATGCCCGGCAACTTCAAGCTGGAACTGCTTCGGGACCAGCACGAGAACCGCCGGGGCGTGCCGATTGTGGTGGTGACCGGCGTGCCGAGCCTGCCGACGGCGATCGACAGCATTCGGTTAGGTATTGCGGACTACCTGCTCAAGCCAGTCAAACTGGACGACCTGCTGGTCAGCGTCAAGCGGGCCCTCGACGGCGCCTCCCGGAACCCGGCCGCGACCGGGCCCCGACCGGACCGGGCCGCATTGGCCGGGCTGTTCCCCGGCCTGATCGGCGCCAGTCCGCCGATGCTCGAACTTTACGAGGTGCTCGACCGGATCGCGGCGACGAACACGAACGTGCTGATCACCGGGGAGAGCGGCACCGGCAAGGAGGTCGTCGCGGAGGCGATCCACCGGCATTCGCACCGGTCCGAGGGACCGTTTCAGGTCATCGACTGCACCGCGATGCCGGAGTCGCTGTTCGAGGCGATGCTGTTCGGCCATAAGAAAGGCGCGTTCACCGGCGCGGTGACGGACTCGGAAGGCCTGCTGAAGCAGTGCGACGGCGGCACCGCGTTCTTCGACGAACTCGGCGAGTTGCCGCTCCCGCTGCAGGCGAAACTGTTGCGGGCCGTCCAGCAGCAGACCTTCATGCCGGTGGGCTCCCAGAAACCGGTCTCCGTCGACACCCGGTTCGTCTGCGCCACGAACCGCGACCTGGCCGCCGAAGTCGAAGCGGGACGGTTTCGACAGGACCTCTACTACCGCCTGGGCGTGATCCACGTCGAACTGCCGCCGCTGCGGGAGCGGGGCGACGACGTGCACCTGTTAGCCGAGCGTTTTCTGGAGGAACTCCGGCCGGAACACAGCCCGGTACGCGGGTTCTCCGAAGCCGCCGCCGCGGTCCTGCGGGGATACCGCTGGCCCGGCAACGTCCGTGAACTCCGCAACGTGATCGAGCGGTCCGTCGTGCTCGCCCGCGGGGAGCTGATCGAACCGCAGGATTTCCCGGAAGACGTCCGAAACGCAGCCGAGCGGGACGAGCCGGTCAACCTCGCCTCCGGCGCCACCGGGTCGACCGTGCCGCCGCCGGAAACCGCCGCGGCCCCCGACGTCGCCGCCAAACCCGTGTCAGGCGACGGCATCGACGGCGTACGGCTGACGCTCTCGCCCGACTTGCCCCGCGACGAGGCGATGCGGATTGCGGAGCGGCAATACCTGCTGCATCTCTTGCGGGAGCACGCCGGCAATGTCTCCGCCGCAGCCCAGCACGCCGGCCTCTCCCGGCAGGGCCTCCACAAAATCATCCGGCAACACGACCTCGACGTCTCTCAGTTTCGCCGCTGAACGCCCGCGTGGCGGCAGAATTCGACGCCCGCCGCGACGGTGCGCGGACGTGCGCAGAACTCGGGCCCGTATCAGCCATCGGCCGAGGCCGGGAGCACGCGGTCGCACGACCCTCCCGCGCCCCAGGGCGACTCGTCGTGGACGGCCGCGTGCAGGTCGCGGACGACGTGCGGGCCGGCCGCCCGCTCCCGGTGCGTTCCCGCTGACCGCCGGGTTTGTCGGGCGGCAGCAGCGGGGCGATCCGCTCCTAATACGCGTCGGTCAAATCGGTTTTGTACGCTGCGCGGCTTCGAAGGGTCTCCTGTGCGGCGAAGGACGAGCCAAACCGCATCCGCATACCCGAGGCCAACCCGAACAGTCGCTGAGACATCGTCCGCGCTTCCGCGGGGATCCGAGAAGCGTGCCGCCGCCGACGGCGTATCACAGTCTGAGCGTCCAGGTCGGGTCCGCATCGGCGTCCGGTCCCGTCAAAGCGGTTATGGCGTGGTACGGGCGGCCCGGCGATGATCGGGCCGGCCCCGTCGGACCGCTTCGCCCGCTCGTCCCGTCTGGATTCGCCGTCATGTCCCGCCGGTCGCACCTCTTTCGGATCGGCGTCTGTCCCGCGAACGCCGAACCGACTTCGGCCCGGCAGGTCCCGCCTCTCCCTGCGGTCTTGGGGCTGCTGCTCTGGACGTCGGTCGCGGTCGGCCAGACCCCGATCGCGGGTCCGCCGACGGCCCCCGAGCCCCTCACTGCCGCGGAGGCGACCGCCGCCGCGGAGGGCATGAAGGCCGAGCCCCGTCACGCCCTGATCGTCGGCGTGTCGGACTACGAGGACCCCCGCATCCCCGACCTGCCGGTCTGTAAGGCCGACGCCCGGGCCGTCCACGCCCTGCTGACGAACCGGAAGATCGGCGGCGTTCCGCCGACGAACGCCACGCTGTTGATCGACGAAGCCGCCTCCCAGCGGGCCGTGGAGCGGGCCCTGAACGCCCTGCGGGCCGTGCCGCGAAACGCGACCGTGTTCGTCTACTTTAGCGGCCACGGGGCCCGGGTGGGCGAGGAGACGTTCCTGATCCCGCAGGACGCGGAGGCGGAGTTCTTCAGCGGCACCTCCATCTCGCAGACCGACCTGGACCGCTACCTGAAGCGGGTGCCCGCCGCCCGGGTCGTGCAGTTCGTCGACGCCTGCTTCGCCGCCGGCCTGCGGAGCGGTCCCGACGGGACGACCAAGGCCTTCGCTGCCGACGCCGAGGCGGCCCTCGCCTCCTTCACCGGCCGCGGCCGCATCTTCTTCGGCGCCGCCGGCGCCGACGAGGAGGCCCTCACCGCCCCCGATAAAAAGCGGAGCGTGTTCACCCTCCACCTGCTCGACGCGTTGAAGGGCAAAGCGGACGCCAACAGCGACGGGGTGGTGACGGCCTTCGAGGTCGCCGGCTATCTGGACGGTTCCGTTTCCGCCGAAGCCGCCGAGCGGGGCGGCCTGCACCGGCCGCGGGTGGAGATCCCGGCGGCGGACACGCCCGCCGGATGATCCGCGTGATCGAGACGCTCCGCCGCGACGTCGACCGTCTCCGCGAACGGGCGGCGGCCTCTTACTGAGAGCCCGCCGGGCTGTTGCGCCGGCGGCCGGTCCTGCGAGATCCCCCGGCCCCCGGCTGCCCGCAGTTTCCCAACGCCGGATCGCCGCAGGCCGTTACTGTCGGCTCTTTCCCACGACCGTTTCCCCCCACCGGCGACGGGACGATCCGGGCCCTCTTGCCCGTCACCGCCCCGACGGAAAGCCCCCATGCAACACGTCATGAAGATCAGCGACGACGTCACGGTCGGTCCGCAGCCGAGCGAGGCGGAACTCCACGAGCTCGCCGGCGATGGCTTCAAAACCGTCGTGAACTTCCGCACCGACGGGGAGGAGGACCAGCCGCTCTCCCCGGCCGCCGAGGGCGACAAGGTGCGGGCGGAAGGGTTGGAGTACCTTAACGTGCCGGTCTCCATGGACTCCATGGGCCCGGACCTGGTGGATCAGTTTCGCGAGAAGTACGCCGATCTGCCCAAGCCGGTCTTCGCCCACTGCAAAAGCGGCAAGCGGGCCGGGGCGATGGTGATGATGCACGTCGCCGTCGAACGCGGCATGAGCGGCGACGAGACGCTGAAGCAGGCCGAGGAGATGGGCTTCGAATGCGACCAGCCGGAACTGAAGGGCATGGTCAAGAACTACGTCGACGCCCGCACCGGAAAGGAGGGTGAGTGATGCTCGTTCTGGAACAGATCAACACCCCGGGCATCGCCCAACTCTCCTACCTGATCGGCGATACCGGCGCCGGCACGGCCGCGGTGATCGATCCGCGGCCGGACTGCGGCGTCTACCTCGAACTCGCCAAGCGGCACGGACTGTCGATCACCCACGCCGTCGAAACCCACATCCACGCCGACTTCCTCAGCGGCAGCCGGGCGCTGCGGGCGCGGCTGGGCGGGAACGTCACGGTCTGCGTCAGCGGCGAGGAGGACCCCGACTACGGCGACGAGGTGCGTCGCCTGCGGGACGGCGGCCGGCTGACCTTCGGCGACGTGACGCTGACCGCCCGCCACACGCCCGGCCACACGCCGGAGCACCTCGCCTTCGAGGCGGCGGACGGCGACGATGTCGACAACCCGTGGGGCGTCTTCACCGGCGACTCCCTGTTCGTCGGCAGCCTCGGCCGGCCCGACCTGCTCGGCGAGGAGGAGACCGAGGACTTGGCCCGCAAGCTGTTCCGCACGATGCGGGACTACTTCCGCAATCTCGACGACGGCGTGCTGGTGTACCCGGGCCACGGCGCCGGCAGCGCCTGCGGGGCCGACATCGGCGACCGGCCGGTCACGACGATCGGCCGGGAAAAGCGGGAGAACGAGGCCCTCAACATCGACGACGAAGACGCGTTCCTGGAGTTCGTCAAAACCGGCGCCCCGCCGGTGCCGGCCCACTATCCGCGGCTGAAAAAGGTCAACCTGAAGCCGTACGATCGCGCCCACGGCCCGACCTGCCCGCCGCTGTCGGTGGAGGCGTTTCGGCGGCGGAGCGAGGAGGCCGACGCGCAGTTGCTGGACACCCGCGACATGCTCGCCTACGGCGGCGGGCACGTTCCCGGGGCGATCAACATCGGCGACCGGGACGAACTGAGCGTCTGGGCCGGCGACATGCTCGACCCGGACCGCCCGCTCCTGCTCGTCGCCTACGACGACCGCCGGATCCCGGAGCTCGTCACGCTGATCCACCGCGTCGGCTTCACCCGCTTCGCCGGCTATCTCGCCGGCGGCATGACCGCGTGGAACAAGAACGGCCTGCCGCTGGCGACGGTCGACCAAACGACCGTGACCGAGTTGAACGGGCGCCGCGACGAGGTGCAGACGCTCGACGTCCGCAACGACAACGAGTGGGACGGCGGCCGGGTGCCCGGGGCGACGCACTTCTACGTCGGCGAGATGCGCGACGGCAGCCTGCCGGACCTCGATAAAGACCGTCCCGTTGTCTGCTATTGCGGGAGCGGCTACCGGGCCAGCATCGCGGCCAGCCTGCTGAAACGCGGCGGCTTCGCCGAGGTGCTCAACGTCCCCGGCAGCTGGAGCGCCTGGCGGAAGCAGGATCTGCCCGTCGAGGGGGGCGACTAGGCCGCGGGGTCGCCCCGTGTTCCGGACGGGAGGTTCCGCCCGCGACGGCGCCCGCATCACGTGGATCGCGCCTAAAATCACCGAGGATCAGACCTGTGCTGAACACGTCGCGGGATCGTCGCCAGTTTCTCGCCGCTCTGTCCGCGGCGGCGGCCCACGTGCCGGTCGCCGCCGGCGCGGCGCAGGACCGGGCGTCCATGTCGGCCGCCCGCTCGAGCCGTGAGCGGTACGTGACGCTGCTGTACGTCAACTGTACGTCAACGACCATCACGGCCGCCACACGGGCATAGCCGTGGAGCCGGGTGACGCCACGTCTCAAACCGCCGATCCCGGCCGCGACGGGGTCGAGTTCGAGCGCAGCGGCGTGATCGGCGGCTTCGCCCGCCTCGCCACGGCGGCGACACGCGTCCGATCCAGCCGCCCCGACGAACCGGTCCTGTTGTTCCACGGCGGGGACACGTTTAGCGACGACCTGCTCGGCAACCTCACCGGAGGCGAGGCCGTCGTTCGCCTGATGAACGCCGTGGGCTTCGATTTTCTGGCCCTCGGCAATCACGACTTCGACTACGGCGTCGAGCGCACGCGGGCTCTGCAACAGCTCGCGGAGTTCCCGATGCGAGCGGCGAACGTCACGCAGGGCGGGAAGCCGTTCCTCGGCGAGCCTTATCAAGTCTTCGACGCGGGCGGGGTGCGCGTCGCGACGCTCGCCCTCGGCTATCACAACACCCCGTGGACGGCTTCCGAGAAGCTGATCGAAGGGCTCACGTTCAGCAACGGCGTGGAGGCCACCCGCCGACTTGTGCCGCGACTCCGCGAGCGTGCTGACGCCGTCGTGGTCGTCTCGCACCAGGGCCCGCCGATGGACGCGAAGCTCGCGCGAGAGGTTCCCGGGATCGACCTGATCCTCGCGGCCCACTCGCACGACTGGCCCCGGCCCCCGCGACGCGTGAACGGCGTGCCGACGGTCCAAGCGCTCTCCGACGGGCTCGTCCTGGCCGACGTGCGGCTGCGGGTCTCGCCCGCCGGCGACGTCGCCGTCGACCGCGTGGACTACGAGCCGTTGTGGGCCGACCGGTTCGAGGAGGACGCGGAGATCGCCGCCCTCGTTGCGGAGCTGCGCGCCCCGCACCGGGGCGAACTGGAGGAGGTCGTCGGCCGCACGTCCGAACGCATCGGGCGGCAGTACGCCTCGCCCAGTCCGTTCGACCACCTCGTCGGCCGCATGCTGACGGAGGAGTTCGACTGCCGGGCCGCGATCCTGCCGGGCGTCGGCTACGGCGTCTCGCTGCCGAAGGGCGACGTGACCCGGGAGCGGCTCTACACCCTGCTGCCCCACCCGGCGAAGGTCGTCGTCGTCGAGATGACCGGTCAGGCGGTGCTGGACACGCTCGCCCAAAGCGCCTTCAACCAGAACCCGCCCGAGCCGCGCCTGAAGGTCGGCGGCATCGTCCAAACCCCCGGCGTCGGCTGGCGGATCGACCTGACGAAGCCGATCGGGGAGCGGGTGAGCGACGTGACGATCGCCGGCCGCCCCCTCGAGCCGGGGGCGACGTACCGCATCGCCACCCACACCGGCCCCGCGGGCGGCGTGCACCGCTACCGGGCCGTCGCGGCCGCGAAACGCCTGGCGGAACCGGACGTGCGCGTGAACGAACTCGTCGAGCGCCGCCTCGGCGCCGCCGGCGTCGTTTCGGCCCCGGACGCCGGCGGAGCCTGCACGTTGATCCCCGCTCCGAACCTCGAGTTCGACGTCAGTTCATAAACGGGATGTAGGCGTAGCCGTCCGTTTGCAGATTAATATTCACCGTGGCGGCGGAGACCGCGACCGTGACCTCCGGGGCGACCTCGTCGGTCGCGAACCCGTGATGAGCCAGCGCCTGGCCGCACACGTAAATTTCGACCCCCTCCTGCTTGAGCTTTTTGATGAGGTCCAGATTCGGATTGGACGAAGGGCCCTGGGCCTGGGCGTAGGGCTTGGAATGTTTCACGTACGCCTCGTCCCGGAGCGCCGCCTTCGTCGCCGGACCGTGGAGGATGAGGGCCATCTTCAACCCGTCGTCGGTTCCCGCCCCGGCCTGCGCGTACTGATTCAGGATCAACGCCGCGCGGTCGAATCCCTTGATGACGTCGCCCGACTTCGCGTCGGAGGTGACGTCGAGCAGCACCTTGGAGTTCTTCTCCGGCTGCTGGGCGGCGTCGGGCAGCGCGACGACGCCGCCGTGCCCCTCGATCAGCGGATATTCGAACTCGGGCGTGCCGGTCGGGTCGGCGACGAGCAGCGCCGTCGCGAGGGCCGGGACGCCGAGGGTCGTGAGGGTTTTCATCCGTGTGCTTCTGGGTGGGAGGTCGGGGGAGGAGTGAAACGCTTCAAGGGCAGGCGAGAGCCCGAAGACGATGCGAAGTTCCGGGGGGCCGCAGGATCGTTCCTGTCAGCCGGCGGCGTGGTGCGTGCCCGGCGCCCCCGGCGCCTCCGACGGTTCCCGACGACGGGGGCGGCTCTCAATCAACCAGACAATCAGCAGGCTCGCGGCCACGAGGCCGGCGACGACGAGCCACGGGGAGACGCCGAACAACTCGGGGAGCGTGAGCTTCCCGTAATCGCCCCACAGATTGATCAGCGGTTGCAAAGGCGAGTACAACGCCACGAACAGGCCCGCCCCGGCGAACATCCCGAGGACGCCGACCATCGCGTCCCGCCGGCCCTCGCCGCAGGCGGCGACGCTCGTGCCGGGGCAGTAACCCAGCACGGCCATGCCCGCGCCGAACAGCACGGCCCCGACGAGCACGCCGCCGAGCAGAAGCGGCTTGAGATGCAGCGACGCCTGACCGCCGTCGACGAGGGCGAAGACGCCCACCGAACCGACGACGACGGCGGAGCCCATGATCTTCACCACGGTCCAGTCCTTCAGCAATAATTGTCCGAGGATCACGTGGTACTTGGCGACCCGCCCCTTCTGGAGCAGGAACCCAAATAGGATTCCGGTCAGCAGGCCCAGGCCGAGCCGGGTCGGTTCCTCAAACATTCGTTGCTCCTTCTTTGCCGTAGAGCAGGTAAGCCGTGGCCACCGCCGCGGCGAACATCGCCGCGACGAACAGCCAGCTCGACGCCGCCAACTGAAGCGTGCCGCTGATCCCGTGGCCGCTCGTGCAGCCTTGGGCGAGCCGGGCCCCAAACATCATCACCGCCCCGCCGAGGAAGGCGGCGACGAACCGCTTCGCCGTCCCGCCGCCGAACCGCGACCGCCAAAGCGGCGGCACTTTGAGATTCGTGCGGTCCCCCGAAAGCAGCGAACTCAACAGCGCCCCGACGAACACGCCGAGCACGAGCGTCCACTCCCAACCGATCTTGGGCGACTCGCCCTCCTTCGCTTTCTCCACGTAATACGGGTGCGTCTCCTCCAGCGAGGGCGCGACCGCCTGTCCCGCGAGGGCGGCGGTGTTCTCGAAGGCCGAGGTGATCCCGAGCGGGTGATCGGCCGTGGCGAAGGCGAACCAACTTAAGACGCCGATGGCCGCGCCGACGAGATAAGGGGACCACGCGGTTTTCGTCAGCGGGTTGTTCATCGCGCGTTCCCGGGAGTGCGGCGTGCGGGGCCCGAAGGCGCCTCGCTCCGATCGGACCAGATCAGCCAGCCTCCCAGCAGAACTAACAGCAGGCCGGCGCCGAGGAAGGTCAGGTCCCAGACGAGGTGGTTCGCCGTCTCGACTACGTGATGGACCTGCAGAATGTGGTGATCAATCACCCCCTCCACGAGATTGAAAATCCCCCAGCCGAGGGTGAGCGAACCGACGAACGTCCGGGTGGAAAGCGGCACGTCGGGCCGTCGGACGGCGTGCCAGAGCATGCCGAGTCCGAAGGCGGTCATGATCCAGCAGAAGGCGTGGAACAGCCCGTCCCAGAACATGTTAATTTCGAGGTTCACCGCCAGCGTCGAAGCCTCGACGGCGCCGCTGACGGGGAACTTGGCCGAGAGCATGTTGTGGAGCTGCATCAACTGGTGAAACAGGATGCCGTCCACAAAACCGCCCATCCCGATGCCGATCATGGTCGCCGACGAGATCAGCGGACGCCGATTGCGGTGATCCATCAATCCCGTTCTTTAGGATTTGAGGTGAAGCGCTCGCCGTTCGGCTCGACCTACCGAGGCGGCCGGAGGCGATCTTTCGGCCACGGGAGGCCAAAATGAATGACGCCGACAATCAGCGCCATGACCGGGATCGGAAGCGTCGTCAGCAGGCCGTTGAGCCAGAACTCTTCATTGAAGATCCCGGCCCAGACTTGTTTTCCGACTTTCGAGTCGCAGTAGGGACAGGCGACGGCCGCGGGGCTCCAGGCCAGCGCCAAGGCTGACGTCGCCCCCCAGACGTAGCGGCGAAACATGGGCGGCTCCCGGTTTCTAAAGAAGTTCCTCGGTTCTCGGGTCGGCGCTTCGGTTCAGCGGGCCGCCGCCCCGGCGAACCGCTCTTCGGCCACTTGGCTCCCGTCGGCGCTCGGGGCCGGACGACGAAAGCCGCCCCGCAGCGCTCTCAAGGCCTGCCGTTCCTCGTCGATCTCATGGATCGTGCGGAATCCGAGCCGCCGAATGATCGGCAACGGCGGGCACCAGCCCTGCACGGCGTGCTGGAACAGGAAGCCGGTGACGACCAGCGGCAGGAGCGCCCACCGCCGGTCCGACGTCAACGCCAGCGCGCTGCCGGTGAACGCGAGCGTGGCGGCGTTCGCCTCCAGCGTCCGTTCCGTGTCCCATTCCTGATCCAGCTCTCGCAGCCGCTGGTCGATCTGCTCGGGCGTGGCGTCGCGGTAACGGGCGACCCGTTCCTCCATCTCCCGACGGATTCGTTGGTTCACCTCCTCCATCGTATGTTCCGGAACTCGGCGACTGGTCGGGGGAAGTATGGGCATCGTTTGCGGCGTCAAGGGGACCTCGGGCGGTTACGACAGGAAGCCTCTCGGCTCCGCATCACTGCCCGATCGGAAGACGCAAACGCGGCGCCGCCGCCTCAATTCCGTTCGCCGCCGCGGAAAACCGACGGCACACGCACCAACAACGTTCCGCCGGCGTCCTGAGGACGGGCACGCTGATCGACGGCCGCCCAGCCCGCGCCCGGTCGCGGGGATCGTCGGCCGCCGTTTCGATGGAAGGTCGATCAAGCGAGTGCCGTGAAGGATCTCCGAAACGCACGGCGGGGGCCGACTGACTACGGGCGCCGCGGACGCGTCGGCCATCACTCCACCGGCAGGCCAGCGGCCCGCCACTCCGGCACGCTGAACCGCAGGCGTTGGGAGGCCCGCGTCGCCTTCAACAGGCGGTTCCCGGCGACGGCGCGGGCGCAGAACGGACCGCGGCAGTAAACGTACAGCGGCCCGGAGCGAGGCAGGTCCGGCTCCGCCTCGCCGAGCACGTCGAACGGCACGCTGCGGGCCGTCGGCAGGTGGCCGGCGGCGTACTCCTCCTCGGGCCGCAGATCCAACAGCGTGACCCCGCCCCCTTCGATTTGATTGAACAATTCCCGCTCCGAGATCGGGGCGGCGGCGTCGAACTCCTCCCGCATTGTTTCCCGCACCTCGGGGAGCACGACCTCGCCGAGGTCGCGCAACCGCAGCCACAACTCCCCGACCTTCTCGTCGGTCAACCGGCAGTGCACGGTGCGACCCTGCTTGCGGGCGGTCACAAGGTTCGCGTTCCGCAGCAGGCGGACGTTCGCGCTGGCGGCGGCCGTGGTCTGGCCGGTCGCCTCGGCGAGTTCCCCCACGGTCTTCTCCCCGTGGGCCAGCAGGTTGAGCATCTTCAGCCGGTGGGCGTTGCTCAGCGCATGCCCCACGCCGGCGAGTTGCTCGTAAATCCGGGCCTGCGGCGGCGGTTTGGGGTCTGCGGACATCGGCAACGGGGACGGAACGGGAAGGGCCGCCGCACGGGCGGGCCCGGCGGGGGGACGCCTGGACCGGATTTTTTCTGTGAAATTGAGGTCGGCCTCACCTCATCATACGCCGCACGCTGGATGAGACGAACAGTCAAACAACCTATTGACCAATTGCTGTTCGTGGCGATGATGCGGGCGTCACGGGGCGAAGGCCGTCGCCGCGACCGCCGCCGTCCCGCCCGACCGTACGGAGAAATCTCGATGTCGCTCGTCACCCGCCGCGAACTGCTCGGCCATGCCGGGGTCCTCGGGCTCGGGGCCGCCTTTCTGCCGCACGCCGCCCGGGTGGTCCGGGCCGGCGAGCCCGGCCGTGCCGCGAAGGGGGAGACGCCGGACGGCGTCGTGCTGGAGGTCGTCGAAAGCGGCGGGCTCTCCCACTACTCCTATTTTCTGGCCGACGTGCGGGCCGGCGTCGCCGCCGTCATCGACCCCCGCCGCGACGTGTCGGCCTATCGGAAGCTCGCCGAGGAGTACGGCGTCACGATCACGCTGGCGGTCGAAACCCACGTGCACGCCGACTTCGTCTCCGGCGCCCGCGAGTTGGCCGACCGCACCGGCGCCGAGATCGCCGCCAGCGTCGAGGGCGGCGCCGGCTATGGGTTCCCCGTCGACCGGAAGCTCAGGGACGGCGACGTGCTAAACGCCGGCTCCATCCGGCTGCGGGCGATCCATACGCCGGGCCACACGCCGGAGCACATCTCCCTCGTCGCTTCGACGAAGGGCGAGGACCGCCCGTGGGCGCTGTTCACGGGGGACTTCCTGTTCGTCGGTTCGATCGGCCGGCCGGATCTCATGGGGGTGGAGAACACCGAGGGGCTGGCGGAGAAGCTCTATCAGTCCGTGCGGACCGCCTATGCCGACCTGCCGGACGCCCTGCCGATCCACCCGGCCCACGGTCCGGGCTCCCCCTGCGGGGCGAACATTCAGAAGCCGGAGGGCACGCCGACGCTCGGCCGGGAGCGGGACAATAACGCCTACTGGCGCATTGAGGATCAGGCGGACTTCGTCCAGGCCCTGCTCGCCGCCCAGCCGCCGATCCCCTACTACTGGCCGCGGATGAAGCAGGTCAACGCGGCGGGGCCGAGGATCCTCGGCGACCGCCCGGCGCCGGAGGCGCTGGACCCGGCGGCGTTCGAGAACCTCCTCGCCGCCGGGGACGTGCAACTGGTCGATACGCAGCTGATGTTCGGCTACGCCGGCGGGCATATTCGCGGGGGGACGGACCTTGGGTACAACGAGGTGATGAGCCTCTGGGGCGGGTGGACGCTGGACTACGACAGGCCGATCGCCCTGGTCGTGCCGGAGACCGCCGACGCCGCGGGCCCGCAGGACTGGCTGGCCCGCGTGGACCTGACCGAGGTGCGGGGCGTTTTGAAGGGCGGGATGACCGCCTGGGTGAAATCCGGCCGTCCCTTCGACTCCTTTAAAACGATGTCCGTCCGGGAGGTGCACGACGCCTTCCCGACCGACGCCGTACAATTATTGGAGGTCCGCCAGCCCTCCGAATGGGACCAGGGGTACATCAAGGGGGCGAAATACATTTTTCTCCCTGAACTGCCGCAGCGGCTGAACGAGCTGGACCGGTCGAAGCCGGTCGTCGTGTATTGCGGCAACGGCTATCGGGCCACGGTCGGGGCGAGTCTGCTGCGGAAACACGGCTTCGACGCCCGTACGGTGCCCGGTTCGTGGGACGCCTGGACCGCCGCCGGCTTGCCGTTCGAGCAGCCGAAGTCCCCCGGCAAACCCTCCGACACGACCCGCAGGGCCGCCTGACCGGACGACCCGGTTCTCTCTTGCTTTCAAAGCCGCCGGGCGTCGTCCCGGCGGCTCCGCCCTCGCTCTGCCCCCGTCTTGAACGCCCCCCCGCGGGCGTTCCTGGAGCCGTTATGTCTTCTCTTCAACGACTGGCCGTCCGGGCGACGCTCGCCGCGCCGCTGCTCTTCGCCGCCCCGGTCGCCTCCGCCGCCGACGCCGACGCCGAATCAAACCCGGACGGCGCCCGCCGGCTGTCGATCGCCTACGTCAACGACATCCACGCCCAACTCGAACCCCACCCGGAGCTGTTCTGGAACGCCGCCGGCGGGGGAACCTACACCAACGAACGCGTCCGCGACGCCGGAGGGCTGAGCCGCATCAAGACCGCGTTCGACCGGCTCGCCGAAAGCCGCCCGCATCTGCTGCGGATCGACGGCGGCGACACCTTCCAAGGCTCCGGCCCGGGCGCCTGGACCGAGGGCGGCGTGATGGTCCGGCCGGTGAACGCCCTCGGCATTCATTACGCCATCCCCGGCAACTGGGCCGTCGCCTACGGCGCCGACCGGCTGGTCGAACTCTCCAAGCGGCTCAATTACCCCCTGCTGTCGGCGAACATTTACGACGAGGCGACCGGCGAACTGGCCTTCGAGCCGTACCGGGTGACGGAGGTGAACGGCGTCCGCGTGGGCCTGATCGGGTTCACCGACCCTGACGTGCCCACCCGCCAGCCGCCCTATATGAGCCGCGGCCTCTCCTTTCGCGGACAAGACGTCCTCCAACCGGCGATCGACAAACTCACCTCCGGCGAGGGCGTCGAGGGCGGGCCGGTCGACGTGCTGGTGTTGATCACCCATATCGGACTCATGAAGTCCGTCGAACTGGCGGAGACGCTGCGGGGGGTGGACGTGCTGCTCTCCTCGGACACCCACGAACGCACCTACGAACCGATCGTGCGGGGCGAGACGTGGATCGTGGAGGCCGGGGCATTCGGCTCGCTGATGGGCGTGCTGGATCTGTCGGTGCGGGACGGACGGATCGTGGACCGCCGGTGGGAACTGCTCGAACTGCGGGCGGAGGACTACCCGGAGGACCCGGCGGTCAAGGCGATCATCGAGGAGGAACTCGCCCCGCACCGGGACCGGATGGAGCGGCAGATTGGCCGCACGGAGGTCTGGCTGGAGCGGTACAACGTGATGAGCTCCCCGCTGGACCGGCTGATCGCCGACGCGATCCGCGAGGAGGCGGACGCGGAGATCGGCCTGAGCAACGGCTACCGCTTCGCCCCGCCGACCGCCCCCGGACCCGTGACCGAGGGCGACCTCTGGAACTGGCTGCCGACCCCGCTGCCGTTGAAGCTCGGCGGGGCGACCGGGGCGCAGTTCAAGGCGTATTGGGAGAGCGAATTTGAAAACGTGTTCTCCGCCGACCCGGACCGTCTGTTCGGCGGCTGGCTGGCCCGGCCGAGCACCAACATGCACGTGGATTTCAACAGCGCGGCCCCGGCCGGCGAACGGCTGATCGAGATTACGGTCGACGGCGAACCGCTGGAGGAGGACCGCGTTTATCAAATCGCCGCCGGCACCCGCGACGGGCAGCCGGAGGACCAGATTCACCGCGTCAAACAGTGCCGCAACGTCCGCACGAAAGACGCCACCACCCACACCGCTGTCGAACGCTATTTCCGAGATCGTTCGCCGGTCCAGGAGACCGGCGATTCCCCGCTGCACTGCGTCGTCCGCCCGGACGTGCTCCGCAGCCAGTTTCTGAACCCCCAAGTCGGCGCCCTCGCCGACGGCGAGCAGGGGCCGGAACAAGACTTCGGCCGTTAAGTCCCCGCACTCGTTCACCCACTCCTCCGTGTCTCAAATCGAACACTTTTTGATGAAGTCTCTCAACCTCCGCCTCGCCCTCGCCGCCGGCGCCGTGCTGGCCGCCGCGATCGGCCTGTCCGCCTCCGACCGCCCGGCGCTCGCCGCCCTGCTGGCGCCGGCCCCCGCCGCGACTGCCGCTCCCGCCGAAGCCGGCGACGACGGCCGCCCGGTGATCGGCCTGCAGTACGAGGGGCCGATTAAGGTCGTCTATCAGGTCAGCGACGACGAGTGGAAGGAGGGCGTCGGCAAGGGCCTGCTGTACCTCGGCAAGCTCCGCGAGTATTACGAGAAGCAGGGCGTGCCCGCCGAGAAGCTTGATATTCGGGCGGTTTATCACGGCAAGGCGGCCGCCCATTTGCTCACGGACGAGGCCTGGCGGAAATACGGCTTCGAGGGCGACGCCAACCCGAACACGGCCCTCATCTCGGAACTGACGGAGCGGGGCGTGACAGTCGAGCTGTGCAACGCCCGCCGGCAGCGGGAGGGGTGGGCCAAGAACGAAATCCACCCGGACGTACAGCTCGCCCAGGCCGCGTACGCCCGGCTGATCGACCTGCAACATCAGGGCTACGCCTATATCCGCTTTTGAACCGACGTGCCGAGTTCGCTCCTTCCTTTTCATTGAAAGTCGTTTTGATGTCCGTCGCCTGTTCCCCCTCCGGCCGCTGCGGTCGTCCCTGCCTCGGGGCGGCCGTGGCCGTCCTCGGCGTCGCCGCGATCGCCGCGGCGGGGTTCGTCGGCTGGTCCGATCCGCTCTCGGCGGGGCCGTCCGCCGGCGCCCCGGCTGTCAGCCCGTCCGCAGTCGGCAAAAGGACCGAGACGGTGCTTTCGTCGCAGGTCCCGTGGCGGACTGATTTGACGGCGGCGTTGGCGGAGTCGGCCCGCTCCGGCGAGCCCGTGCTGGTGGACTTCGCCGCCGCGTGGTGCCCGCCCTGCCAACTGTTGGAGGAAAAAACGTGGCCGGCCCCCGCCGTGCGGGCGGTCTTCGCCGACGGGGTAATCCCCGTGAATCTGGATCTTGACGACGCCGCGGCCCAAGCCGCCTCCGAGACCTACGACGTGGCTTACCTGCCGACGCTGCTCCTACTGGATTCCGAAGGCGAAGAGGTCGCCCGCACCGGCTATATCGACGCCGCGGGGCTAGTCGAGTTCTTCGACGAACACAAAGCCGCGGCGACCGCCCCGGGTCGCTGATCCCCCGAACCTCCCCTGCGACGCCGCGACCGACGGCGTGTCTTTCCCCCAAATTGGAACCCGGCGGCAGGTTCTCCGCCGCCCTGCTGACCGTCGCGCTCGCCGCCCCCCGGTTGCCGCACCGACCGCAGCATCGATTCGGACAGACGACCCGACGGGAAATTCGACTTAGAGCCTGTTGTTGACCTTGGTCCTCTAGGAGCAGCGACGGGGATGACCACGCTTCGGAACGGCCCCGCAGCGACGCGACGGATCCCGAACGGCAGTTCGTCCGCCCCGACCTGACGCAGATGCGGGAGGCCCCCCCGCAGCGGGAGCGCCCGCTGCGGGGGCTGTCCGACGCGGGGCGGTACGTCGTCAAGACCGGCTGCCCCTGGCGGGCCTGCCCCGCGACTTCCCGCCGTGGGAGGCAGTTTCCCGGCGGGCCCGACGCTGGCCGGCGGCCGGGGCCTTTGAGAAGATCGCCCGCGACCTGCGGATCGTCGAGCGGCTGCTGAAGGACCGCAGGGAAGACCCGCACGCGGCGATCCTCGGCGCCCGCCCCCTGCAGAGCACGCCCGAAAGCGGAGCCCAGGCGGGCTACGACGGGGCCAAAAAGAAGCTTGGCTTCGAAGTTCACGCCGCGGTCGACACGCTGGGCAACCTTCTCTCGCTGACCGTGACGGCCGCCGACGAGCAGGAGCGGGCGGAGGTCGGCGCGCTGCTGGGCCGGGTGCAGCAGGTTGCCGACGCACGGGTGGAACTGGCGTGGGCGGACCAAGGCGGCGCTGGCCGGGGCCGCCGCCTTGGAGGGCGTGGAGCTGAAGATCGTGCGGCGGCCGAAGGCGGATGAGACGGTTCGTGCTGCCGCCGCAGCGGTGGGTCGTGGAGCGGACCTTCGGCTGGCTGGGAGGGAGGGTTCCGAAGGCTCGCCCGCGACTACGAGCGGCTGGCGGAGCCCCTGGCGGGCTACCACTGGCTCGCGTTCGCCGGTCTCCTGCTCGGCAGGATCATCCGCGACAGTTCCTAACAGGCTCTCGACGCGAGTCTGACCGGTCGGCTTGTGGAGGGCGAGCTACGGGACGCCTGTCCGGGGCATCGGGCGGGAACCGGAAAGGCAGTCTGCCGAGTTTTGGCAGGACGCCCCAATTTCGGCGGTTGCTCCGGCCGCGTCCGGAAATCGCTCGGGTGACGCGGGGGTTCGCGTTTGGCTCCGGCTTTGTCGACGAAAAACGCCCCGCCGGCGGGGCCGGCGGGGCGAGTCGGGATGACAGGATTCGAACCTGCGACCTCTTGACCCCCAGTTAGAGGCGGGGCAGGGGGTCGCTTTTCTGTTTTCGCAACGCCTACAGGCGTAGGGGCCGACTGTGCAGGGCGGACGCTCCGCCGGGCTGCGCCGCGTCGGCGGCGGCCCGTTGCACGCGGCGTTGCACGCGAAATCGAGACGGCGGAGTGCGGCGCAGGGGGCGGCCGTCGGCCGACTCTACGAGCATAGCGTCAAGCCCGTTCTGCGTTTTTTGGAGGGCGTCGGAAGTCGCCGGAAGTCGCCAGCGGTCGCCAGCGGGCGAGCGGGCCGAAACGGCGTTTGAGGCTGAAATCGTCGCGTATCGTCCGTCCATCGCAGTTCGACGCGAACAGACGAACCCGACCGAGCCCGACCCCGATGCCCAAAACGACCCTCTCGCCAGCCGACGCCAAGTACGGCTACGAGTTCGGCGAGGACGGCCTTGTGCGGACGGACGACGCCCTGCGGCTCCTCTGCGTGGGCGTGAGCAAGCTGCGGGAACTGTCGAACCCCGGACCGCACGGACGGAAGGCCCCGATTCGTAAGGGCTACCTCAAGGCCGGGGTGCCCACCAGCGGGGCCGTGTACTGCCTGCGGTCCATCCGCGAGCACGTCAAAAGCCTTGAGTGCTGACGCCGCCGCGTCCGCCTGACCGCTCCCCGTCCCCCGCGTCCCCGACGCCCCGAACCGAGACCTGACCAACGATGAAACGATTCGTCACCTGCCGCTGGACGTGGAATCGCCCGGAGAACGAGCGGGTCGACGGCAAGCCGGCCGGGCCGGTGAGCCACAAGCTGTCCGCCGCCCTCCTGTGGGAACCGCGAGACATTTGGGTCGGCCTCTACTGGACGCATCGGGACGGGGGCGGCTCGCGGTTCCTGTACGTCTGCCTGCTGCCGTGCCTGCCGCTCCGCGTGCATCTCAAGACCAGCTACAGCGGGCGGTTCCCGGCCAAGTGGTTCCAGTTTTCGTTTCCGGGCGGCTGACCCGACGCCTGACCCTCTCCCGTCCCCGACGCCCCCTCTGACGACACGACCCGGACCGATGGCCGACGCCGAACTCGACGCCGAACTAAAACGCAACGCCGCCGACCTGCTTGCATGGGTCCGGGAGCGTGCGGAGGCCGGGGAGGACTTCCTCGCCGAACAGGCCCCGCTGGTGGTGGAGGAGTACCTGCGGTGGGGCTGGTGGGAGGCGGCGCTGAGTAGCGGCCTCTACGGGGCCGGACTGGCTGTCGCCGCTTGCGTCGCGTGGGTGATCGCCCCGGTCATCAAAAAGCTGCTCAACACCCCGATTTTGGAGCAGAAAGAGTCTGACTTTTCGACCGCGTTGCTGGGCGGAATGTTCGCCCTCATCGTCGGACTGCCCTCCGCCCTGTGCCTTACCAGCGCCCTGTTCGAGTTGGTTCAGATCACGGTCGCCCCGCGCGTATGGCTGATCGAACGGCTGGCCGACCTCGCGTCCTGACCCGCTCCCGCTCCCCGTCCCCCTCACCGCTCGCTCCCCGAGTCCCGATGGCCCGCAAGATCACCGCATTGCTGCCG
>NZ_JBINJD010000067.1:0-26563 GCF_043951915.1 Alienimonas sp. DA493
CCCCGAAGGGCTCGTCGCCGCACGACTTGCATGCCTAATCCACGCCACCAGCGTTCATTCTGAGCCAGGATCAAACCCTTCAAGTGACTTGGTGCTGAGCCCGGCTCCCGAAGGAAAGGGCCAGCGAAACTCAGGTGTTTGATCCGCCGCGTCCGTCGATCGGGCCCTCCCGCAAAGGAGAGCCGTCGGCGGCCGCCGCGCTCGCGTCATCGGATCCGTATGGTCCGGCACGAACCGCAATGCACGGTTCGTTCGAAACTGTCTGGTTACAGGTGCTTGAGTTCGCTCTCCGCTGGAGAACGACTCAAGCGTCGTAGACTACCTAAATCGAATTGTCAAAGAGAGGCCCGGTCGAACGTTGGTCGGGCGGGCGGCCCGGGGGGCGGCGGCTCCGCGGCGGTCGCTTTCGCGTCCCGCGGCCTCTCCGCCCCGTTGGGGGAGGGGGATAGTACCGGCGGTTTCCGCGGCGTCAACGCTCCCAGGACAAACTTTTTCGGACGGCCTCCGCAAAAACTTCACTGCCCCCCCCTGACCCCTTGCGCATGGGCACCGGAAGCACTTCGTCTTCCGCGATCGCCCAGAACTTCTCCCCCGCTACCGCTCGGACGCCCCCTCCGTCGGCGAAGGCGCTGAATGCCGGCAGCGTGAGCGTCGCCCCGGCGCCGTCTTCACCGGCGAGGCGGAAACAGGGCAGCTTCAGTCGTTCCCCGCCGGGGCCGGCGAGGCGGACGGCCGGGTGTTCGTGCCCCGCCAAGACCGGGCCGGCGGGGTCGGGCGCCGGGACGTGCTTCAGGACGAAAGGCGGGTCAGGCGTCGGGTCGGGCAGGGTTGCGATTCGCCAAGCCGGATCCGGGGCGCCGGCGGCCCGGTCGTGGTTCCCCTGCACCAGTTCGATCCGCAGGTTGGCGTGCCGCTCCCGCCACGCGGCGAGTGCGGCGTTCGTCGCGGCCTCGTTCCGCCCCAACCGGGCGTGCAGCAGATCGCCCAGCACCACCAATCGCTCCGCCCCGGTGCGTTCCAGCGCGGAGGAGAGCCGGGCGAGGTCCGCGGCGGTTCCGCCGGGCGGCACGGCGACGCCGGCGGCCCGGAAGGTCGCCGCTTTGCCCCAGTGGGTGTCCGCCACGTACAGCGTGCCCCCCGCCCCGCCGGCCCGGGACGGACGGAAGATGGCCCGCTCCGGCATCAGGACGAGTTCCTCCCCGGCGAGCGTCAGCGTGAGGTCGCCGGGCATCGGCGCTCGGGGCGAGGGGAACGCGGGGCGGGGCCGGTCGGGTCAGTCGGTCGTCGGCACCGGGCCGCCGTCCAGCGACGGGTAATCGACGTAGCCGTTCGGCCCGCGGGTGTACCAGGTGTTCGGGTCGGACTCGTTCAGTTCCGCCCCCTCTCTCAGCCGCCGGGGCAGGTCGGGGTTGGCGAGGAACGGGGTGCCGAAGGTGATCGCGTCAGCTTTGCCCGACCGGATCGCCTCCCGGGCGCTGTCGCCGGTGTAGCCGCCGTTGAGGATCAGCGTGCCGTTGAAGACCTCCCGGCCGGCGGCGTCGATCTTCGCCATCAGGTCCTCGTCGATGTCGTCCCCGTGGATGGCCCCGACGATCTCCAGGAAGGCGATCCCGCGGTTCTGCAGTTCGCCGAAGAAGTAGGAGTACAGCGACAGCGGGTCGGAGTCGGTCATGTCGTTGAAGGACCCCAGCGGGGAGACGCGGATGCCGACCCGCTCCTTCCCCCAGACGTCGATCAGGGCGTCCATCACCATCAGGGGGAAGCGGCAGCGGTTCTCGACGGAGCCGCCGTACTCGTCGGTGCGGTGGTTCACTCCGTCCCGGAGGAACTGATCGATCAGGTAGCCGTTGGCGCCGTGCAGTTGGACGGCGTCGAAGCCGGCCGCTTTGGCGTTCTCGGCGGCGGTGCGGTAGGTCTCCACGATTCCGGGCAGCTCCTCGGCCGCGAGGGCCCGGGGGGTGGGGTACTTCGCCTTGGAGCCGTCCGGCAGGTGGACCTCCGCGTCGGCGGCGATCGCGCTGGAGGAGACCGGGTCCTTGCCGCCCGGTTGGAACGCCTGGTGGGAGGCCCGGCCGACGTGCCACAGCTGGCAGGCGATCAGGCCGTCGCTCTCGTGCACCGCGGCGGTGACCTTCTTCCACCCGGCGACCTGTTCGTCGGTGAACAGCCCCGGCACGCCGGGATAGCCGCGGCCCTCCTGACAGATCTCCGTCGCCTCCGTGAGGATCAGCCCGCCGGTCGCCCGCTCCCGGTAGTAGGCGGCGTTCAACTCCCAGGGCACGTGCCCCGGCAGCAGGGACCGGCAGCGCGTCAGCGGGGCCATCCAGACCCGGTTCTTCGCCTCCAAGGCGCCGACGGCGAGGGGATCGAACAGCGGGTCGGCGGCGGACATGGGCAGGGCGAGGGGTGGGAGAACGGATACGCGGTCCAGCGTTGTAGGAAGCCCGCTGCCACGGACCAGCCGTCCCCTGCAGGGCCTCGCCCGCGGATGCGGCCGTCGCTCCGGCGCCGAGGGAGCGATCGGGAGACGCCGATTCGATACGCTTCTCGCTTCGCTCCTCCAGCCCCGAGTGGATCATGCGTCCGTCCCCCCTCCCCGTGCGCCTGTCGGCGTTGCTCGCCCTCGCAGCGTCGGTCGCGGCCCCCGCCCAAGACCGCACCGAGCGCACGCCGCCCGGCGTCGTCGCCCACCGGGACCTCGCTTACGTGACCGACGGGCACGAACGGCAAAAACTCGACCTCTATCTGCCGGAGCGGGCCGCGGGGGAGACGGCAAAGCCGTTGCCGCTGATCGTGTGGGTGCACGGCGGCGGGTGGCGGGGCGGGAATAAAGTGCACTGTCTGGCCCTGCGGGCCGGGTTCGTCGAGCGCGGGTACGCCGTGGCGAGCGTCGGCTATCGGCTGTCCGGGACCGCCCCCTTCCCCGCCCAGATCGAAGACTGCCGGGCCGCCCTCCGCTGGCTGCGAGCCCACGCGGACGAGTACGGCCTGGACCGGAAGCGCTTCGGCGTGTGGGGCTCCTCGGCCGGCGGGCACCTCGTGGCGCTGCTGGGGACCTCCGGCGACGAAAACGTCTTTCAGGCGGGCGAACACCTCGACGCCTCGGCCCGGGTACAGGCGGTCTGCGACTTCTACGGGCCGTCCGATTTGGCCGCGTTCCTCGAGACGCCGGGTTACGAACGGCAGGGCGACCGTCCGAACTCCCCGGTCTACGCCCTGCTCGGCGGGCCGCTGTCGGAAAAGACGGACCTCGCCCGGCAGGCGAACCCGATCACCTACATTTCCGAGAACGATCCGCCCTTCCTGATCGTCCACGGCACGGACGACAAGACCGTCCCGCTGAACCAGAGCGAACGCCTGCACGCCGCTCTGAAAGAGGCCGGCGTTGAGTCGCAGCTCGTCACGCTCCCCGGCGCCGGCCACGGCGGCCCGGCCTTCAACGAACCGAAGGTCCGCACGGCGATCGAGAAGTTCTTCGATCGCCACCTGAAGCCCGAGCAGCCCGAACGCCGCTGAGATGCCGTGTCTTCCAGAACCCGAAGCGTGAGCGAGGGACGCGGGAGCGGAAGGCCCTCGCTCACGCTTCGGGTTGGTGGTTCCTGGGCCGTGGAGGCGCCCCTAATCTGCGGCGGTCTCCAATTGCAGCGTCATCCGCTTGACCCGGTCGGCCAGTTTTTCGCTGCTGACGCGCTCCCGCAGGCGATCCACCAACAGCGGGAACGCCAACGGCGTGGGACGGCGGCAGTCGTTCAATAAAACGGTCGCCCGGCCGAGGCGGTTCAACGTCTCTTCCAGCCGGGCCGCGTCGAGTTGCCGGTCCAGCACCTCCTCGGTCGCCTGGCGGAACAGCAGATTCTCCGGGTCGTAGTTTTGAAAGACGTCGTAGAGCAGACCGCTGGAGGCCTGCAGCTGCTTGGCGGACTTGCCGGCCCCCGGGTACCCGGTGAAGACCAGCCCGGAGACGCGGGCGATCTCGCGGAACTGCCGCTTGGCCATCTCGACCGCGTTGAGCGACTCGGCGACGTCCTCCCGCAAGCGCTCCGGCGAGAGCAGCCCGTCCGCCAACGCCTCCTCCAACGGCGCCGGCACGGGCGATAAGAGTTCGACGCCGTAATCGTTCACCGCGACGGCGAACGTCGTGGAAACCCGCCGCGACAGCCGCAGCGCCCACAACGCCCCCAGCCCCTCGTGCACCTGCCGGCCGGCGAAGGGGAAGAAGAACAGGTGATGGCCGTCGCGGGTCTTGGTGCGTTCAATCAGAAATTCGTCCCGGCCGGGTAGGTGCGACCAGGCCTGTTGCAGTTCGAGGATCGGCCGCACGGCCTGCATCTCCGGCCCGCGGTATTCCTCGTTGCGGGCCTCTTCCAGTCGTTCCCGCACCGCGGCGGCCAGTTCAGAACTCAGCGGCATCCGCCCCCCGCTCCACCGGGGCACCGCCCCGGTGACGCCCCTCGCCTTGCGGACCCAAGCCTTCAACTCAAAGACCTTGACCAGCTCCAACGGCCGACCGGCGAACAGGAATTTGTCGCCCGGCTTGAGCCGGCTGACGAACGCCTCCTCCACCGTGCCCAGCCGGGCCCCCTTGAGGAACCGCACCTCGACGGCGGCGTCGGAGGCGATCGTGCCGATCGACATCCGGTGTCGGCGGGCGACGGTTTTGTCCTCCACCCGATACTCTCCCTCCCGCAGGGCGACGCGGGAATACTCCGGATAATTCCGCAACGCCTCTCCGCCGCGGGTGATGAAGTCCAGGCACCAGTCCCACTCGTCGTCCGTCACCGCGGCGAAGCTGCTCGCGGTCCGAATTTCTTCCAACAACTCGTCCCGCCGGAAGCCCGTGCCGAGAGCGATCGTGACGGCGTGTTGAACCAGCACGTCCAACGGCTTTTTGGGCGGCGTGCGGGCCTCGATCTGCCCGGCCTCCATCGCGGCCCGGGCGGCGGCGACCTCGACTAATTCGAAGGCGTGCGTGGGGACGCAGGTGACCCGGCTGGTCTGCCCCGGGGCGTGCCCGCTGCGGCCGGCCCGCTGTAATAACCGGGCCACGCCCTTCGGGCTGCCGACCTGCAGCACCCGGTCGACGGGGGCGAAGTCCACGCCGAGGTCTAAACTGGACGTGCTCACCACGCATTTCAGTTCGCCGTTTTTGAGCCCCGCCTCGACCCACCGGCGGCTCTCCTTGCCGAGGGACCCGTGGTGCAGCGCGATCCGCCCCGCCCAGTCCGGCCGGGCTTTGAGGAGGGCCTGGTACCACAGTTCCGTCTGGCTGCGGGTGTTCGTGAATAAAATCGAGGACGCCGCGTCCTCCACGATCGGCAATACCTGATCGAGCTGTTTGAGCCCCAGGTGCCCGGCCCAGGGGAACCGCTCGACGGCCCGCGGCAGGATCGAATCGACCGCATATCTTTTGCGGCGGCCGCCGGAGAGGATCGTGGGGATCTCGGCGTCCGCTCCCAGCAGCGTTTCGGCGGCCTCCTCAATATTCCCGAGCGTCGCGCTCAGCCCCCACGTCTTCAAAAACGGCCGCCAGCGCCGCAGGCGGGCGAGGCAGAGTTCCGTCTGGCTGCCGCGTTTGGAGCCGAGCAGTTCGTGCCACTCGTCGACGATGACGCATTCGAGGTGGGCGAACTGCTCCACGCAGTCCGCCCGGGCGAGGGCCAGCGAGAGGCTTTCCGGCGTGGTCAATAATGCCGTCGGCAGGCGTTTGGATTGGCGGGAGCGGATCTTGGAGGCGGTGTCCCCGGTGCGGCTCTCCAGCGACCAGTTGAGGCCCAGTTCCTCCAGCGGCACGCGGAGGCTGTGCTCCGTGTCGCCGGCCAGCGCCCGCAGCGGGGTGATCCAGAGCGCCCGCAGCGGCGGGGAGCGGTGGCGGCGTTTCGTCTCCGTCTCGCCGGCCTTGGCGGGGTCTTGCAGTTCACCACGGGCGAGGCCGTCGATGACCGGCCCCAGCCACGCCGCCAGCGTCTTGCCGGCGCCGGTGGTGGCGTGAATCAGGCCGCTCTCGCCGGCGGCGTAGGCGTTCCATGCCTGCGTCTGAAAGCGGAACGGCGTGCGGCCGGTGGATGCGAACCAGTCGCGGACCGTTCGTTTCGCCCGTTCGACCGCGGCTTTGGACGGGGCGTCAGTCACGCTTCGCCCACCGTGCCCAGCCAATCAACGCGACACCACTAAGCAGGCCGCCACTGCCGGCCAGAATCGGCACCCGCCACCGCCATCCGTCCCACAGGTCGAACACGCCGCAGTAGCGGGTCGGATTGATATCGAACCATACTTTCGGCCGTTGATAATACTCGTATTCGCTCAGTCCGTAGAGCATGTGACCGCCGCCGGTCAGGATCAACATTACGCCGACCGCGACCAGCGTGGTTCGGATGCGGTCCGTCATTCCACCAGCCCCTCGACCGTCTCCAGCGTGTCGGCCTCGGCGGCTGAGGGGGTCTCCGGCTTCGTCCGCCATGCCCAGACAAGAAGTCCTAAGCCGCCGAACAGCCCGCCGGTGCCAACGACCGTCGGCGCCAACCACAGGGCGGTGCCGCGGAAACGCAGCGGGCCGAACGTCCATTCCTGAATAAACGCATCCCCTCCCCAGCCGAGTTTATTCACGCCGATCGCCAACACGCCTAGCGCGAGGAATGGCAGCGCAGTCGCAAACAACGCCGCTCCGCCAATCGCCACGGCGACTCGTTTCGCTCTCGTCATTCCACCAGCCCCTTCACCGTCTCCAGCGTGTCCGCCTCGGCGGCGGTTTTGTCGTCACGGATGCGGACGATCCGCGGGAACCGCACCGCGATGCCGCTTTTGTGGCGGCTCGACTTCTGGATGTTCTCGAAGGCGAGTTCAAAGACCCGCTCCTGTTTAACCTGCCGGACGGGGCCGAACTTGTCGGTCGTGTTGCGGCGGATCCAGCGGTCCACGCTGCCGATCTCCGCGTCCGTTAGGCCGCTGTAGGCCTTGGCGAAGGGGACGAGTTGCCCGTCGTCCCAGACGCCGAAGGTATAGTCCGTATAAAGACTCGCCCGGCGGCCGTGGCCGCGTTGAGCGTAGAGCATCACGCCGTCGACAGTGTACGGGTCCACCTTCCACTTCCACCACGGCCCCCGCACGCGGCCGACGCCGTAGGCGGCGTCCTTCCGCTTCAGCATGAGTCCCTCCGCCCGCATCGCCCGGCTGTGCTCCCGGTGGGCGGCGAATGCTTCCCAGGTTTCGCCCTCCAGCAGGTCCGAGGGCGAGACGTTCAGCCCACGCTCCGCCAGCGCCGCGGCGAGCGCCGTGAGGTGCGTTCGGCGGGTCTCCAACGGCTGCGAACGGACGTCCCGCCCGCCCTCCTCCAGCACGTCGAACAACACGAAGTGGGCCGGGCACTCTTGCAACAACTTTTTGCCGACCGTCTTGCGGCCGATGCGGCGTTGGAGCTGAGCGAAGCTCTGCACCTCGCCGTCCTTGGCGATGACGATCTCGCCGTCCAGCACCGTGCCGTCCGGCAGGGCGTCGGCGACGGCGCGAATCTCCGGGAACCGCTCGCCGATTAATTCTTCCCCCCGGCTCCAAACGAAACTCTGCCCCTGCCGGCGGATCATCTGACTACGGATGCCATCCCACTTCCACTCGGCAAAGTACTCGGCCGCGTCGGCCAGATCCTCGGCGGGGGCCTCAGTCGGGTGGGCGAGGAAGAAGGGGTACGGGCGGCTGGCGTCGATCTCCCCGTCCGCCTCCGGCTGGGTCAGGGAGGCGTAAAACTCTGCGGTCGGCTCCCAGGTTCCCATCATGCGGTGGGCGACGAGTTCCGTCGGCACCTCGCCGGCCGTGGCAAGGGCTTTCACCACCGACCGCTGCGACACGCCCACCCGGAAGCTGCCGGTCATCAATTTCCCGGCGACGAACCGCTGCGGGCGGTCCAGCTCCCGCCACAATTGCACCACTGCCGCCCGGCGCTCGCCCTCTTCCATCTTGAGGGGCAGCAGGCGATCCTCGACGAACGTTTTGAGCGGCAGATCGCTGCTCTCCTCCGGTTCCGGCAGCAAGAGGGCCAGCGTCTCGGCGAGGTCGCCCACCACTTCGTAGCTCGCCTCGAACAGCCAGTCCGGCACCTCGGCCTCCGCGGCGCCCCATTCCCGCAGCTCCCGGGAGAGCAGGAGCCGTTTCAACTTGCGGCCCGACAGAAAATATACCGCCCACGCCGCGTCCCCGGGGGGAGCCGTGCGGAAATAGTCGACCAGCGCCGCCTGCTTGGCGAGCGTTTTATTGGTCTCGTCCAGGCGGGTGAAGAGGGCGGTGAAAGCCTTCATTCTCGCTTCCCTCCCTGAGCGATTCTCGTCCGGACGCTTCGCGTCCCGCGCGGGGCGACGCGGAGCGTCGCCCCGAGAGCGTGATCATTCATTGCTCGCCCCCTCGTTTTCGACCTCGCCGTCGTCGGCCATTTCGGCGTCGGCCTCGGCGCCGCGGTCGTCGGATTCGCCCTCGAACCAGGTGTCGAGCTGGGCCGCCGCGACGGTCGTTTCCGCGTTTAAATACCGCTCCAGCGCCCGGCGGGAGCCGTGGGTGATGAGGCAGCGTTCGCAGCCGGTGTCCTCGATCGTTTGCAGCAGGCCCGGCCAGTCGGCGTGGTCGCTCATGACGAAGCCGCGGTCGACGGCCCGGCGGCGGCGCTGACCGCGGACCAGCATCCAGCCGCTGGCGAACGCGGTGCTGTAGTTGCGGAACTTCCGCAGCCAGGGGGTGCCGCGGGCGCCGGGCGGGGCGACGACCAGGGCGCCGTCCCAATCCTTGCCCCGCTCGCCGCGGCCGGCGTATTCGCAGGGCGGCAGGTCGATTCCGGCTTCCCGGTAACCGGCGTTGCACACCTGCACGGCACCGTGGCCGTAGATCGGGCCGATGCTTGCGTCCGCCCCGGCCAAGAGTCGCTGGGCTTTGCCGAGGGCGTAGGCGAACAGCACGCTCACCTTCCCCTCCGCCCGATTCGCCGCCCACCACTGATTCAGCTGGGCGAACGTTTCCTCCTGCGGCTCCCACCGGTAGACCGGCAGGCCGAAGGTGCTTTCGGTGATGAAGGTGTGGCAGGGCACCGGCTCGAAGCTCGCGCAGGTGCGGTCCGAACCGAGTTTATAATCGCCGGAGACGCACCAGACCTCGCCCTGGTATTCCACCCGCACCTGGGCGCTGCCGAGGATGTGGCCGGCGGGGTGCAGGCTGACCCGCACGCCGTTCATCGTCACCGGCTCGCCGTAGGGGATCGTGTCGATCTTCGCCTCCGGCCCCATGCGGGGGCGGAGGACCGGTTCGCCCTCGGGGACGGTGAGGTAGGCGCCCATCCCCCGGCGGGCGTGGTCGGCGTGGGCGTGGGTGACGACGGCCCGCTCGACCGGCCGCCAAGGGTCGATATAAAAATCGCCCGCCTCGCAATACAGGCCGCGGTCGGTGCGGGTGAGCAGGTCGGACATACGGCGGGAAGGTGACGGCGGGCCGGACCAATGGTAGACATCGGTTCCCCGTCCGCCAGTCGCTCCCCCAGGGCTCGCCGATGTTCGTTCCGCTGCTGCTCGCCGCCGCCTGCCTCGATCCGGCGCCCCCGGCCGCGTCGGAGCGGCCGAACGTCGTGCTGATCATGGCCGACGACCTCGGCTGGGGGGACGTCAATTATCACCGCGACGTGGGCGGGGCGGCGGGGGCCTGGACGCCGCATCTGGACGCCTTGGCGAAGGACGCCGTGCGGCTGGAACGCTTTTATTCCGCCTCGCCGGTGTGCAGCCCGACGCGGGCCAGCGTGATGACCGGCCGGCACCCGCACCGGCTGGGGATCACCCACGCCAACGTCGGCCGATTGCCCGCAGAGGAGGAGACGCTCGCCGAGCGCCTGCGGGCGGCCGGGTACGCGACCGGTTTTTTCGGGAAATGGCACCTCGGCACCCTCACCACGGACCGCCGCGACGCCAACCGCGGTCGGCCGGGGAACGGGTCAGACTTCGCTCCCCCCTGGGAGTACGGCTTCGACGTCACCTTCGCCACGGAGTCCAAAGTTCCCACCTTCGATCCCCTGTGGAAGCCGCGGGTCGGCGCCCGCAACACGTGGTGGGAACCGGTCGCCGACCCCGTGAACGCGGTGCCCTACGGCACCGCCTACTGGACCGGGCCGGGCGAGACGGCGGAGGACCTGCGGGGGGACGATTCGGACCTGATCGTCAACCGGGCGGCGGCTTTCATCGGCGACGCGGCGGTCGCGGAGCGGCCGTTCTTCGCGGTGATCTGGTTCCACGCCCCGCACCTGCCGGTGGTCGCCGGGGCGGAGGACGCCGCCCGGTTCGCCCCCCTGTCGGACTATGAAAAGCACTACCGCGGCAGCGTCGCGGCGCTGGACGCAGCGGTCGGCCGGGTGCGGGCGACGCTGCGGGAGGCGGGCGCCGCGGACAACACGCTCGTCGCGTTCTGCTCCGACAACGGCCCGGAAGGCAACGCGACGGCCCCCGGCTCGGCGGGCCCGTACCGCGGCCGCAAGCGGGACCTGTACGAGGGCGGCGTGCGGGTCCCGGGGCTGATCCACTGGCCGGCCGGCGGGCTGACCGGCGGGGGCCGTTCGTCGCTGCCGGTCGTGTCGACGGACCTCTTCCCCACCGTGCTGGCCGCCGCGGGGCTGGAGCCGCCGACCGACGAAGGCCGCGACGGCGTGAACCTGCTTCCCCTGCTCCGCAGCGGGGCGACTGAACGGGGCGGCGCGATCGGCTTCACGTTTCAGAACAAAGACGCCTGGACGGAGGACCGCTACAAGCTGATCCGCACGAAGCGGAACGCCCCGTGGGAGTTGTACGACCTGCTCGCCGATCCGGCGGAGGCGCACGACCTGGCCGCGTCGCAGCCGGAGCGAGTCGAGCGGATGGCAGACGCGTTCGCCGCCTGGCGAACGACGCTCGGCCCGACCGGGCGGTAGGAGCCGGTTGTGGCGGCTTCGCTGCCAAACGCGGCAAAACGGTCGCCTTTGCGGCGTGAAACCGGCCTGTCCGCGGCGGTTGGGGAGGGATACGCTCGTCCACTGATTTCGTCCCCGTCGGCTCGCCCATGATCGCCCCCGCCCTGCCGGTGTTGTCGTCCGCGGAAACCGCCGAGCCGCGGCCCCCCACCCCGGCGTTGCAGGCGAAGGGACCGCTGGACGTCCGCGGCAAGCTGGCGATCCTCGCCGACGCCGCCAAGTACGACGCCAGTTGCGCCAGCAGCGGGGCGAAGGGCACCCGCGATCGCCGCAGCAACAGCGATCCGGGGATCGGCTCCACCGAGAGCATGGGCATCTGCCACAGCTATACGCCCGACGGGCGGTGCGTGTCGCTGCTCAAGATTCTGCTGACGAACTACTGCATCTTCGACTGCCAGTACTGCGTCAACCGCATCACCTCCGACGTGCGGCGGGCCCGCTTCAAGGTGGACGAGGTCGTCAGCCTCACCCTGGAGTTCTACAAGCGGAACTACATCGAGGGGCTGTTCCTCTCCAGCGGCATCATCGGCTCCCCGGACGACACGATGGGCGAACTGGTCGAGGTCGCCCGCCGGTTGCGGGAGGAGCATTCCTACCGCGGTTATATTCACCTCAAAACGATCCCGGAGTGCTCTGAGGAGCTGATCGAACAGGCCGGACTGTACGCCGACCGGCTGAGCGTAAACGTCGAACTGCCGACGGAGACCGATCTCAAAATGCTGGCCCCGGAAAAGCGGACGCCGCAGATCGAAGCCGCGATGGCTGAGGTGAGGGCTCGCCGGGAGGAGAACCGGTCGGACCGCCGGCGGGGCTTTAAAGCCGCCCCGTTCGCTCCCGCCGGGCAGAGCACGCAGATGATCGTCGGGGCGACCGACACGCCGGATCGCGAAATCCTCAACACCTCCACCCGGCTCTACCGACGGCACGACCTGCGGAGGGTCTATTATTCCGCCTACAGCCCGATCCCCCACGCCGACGCCCGGTTGCCGGGGCAGTCGCCGCCATTGGTGCGGGAGCACCGGCTCTATCAGGCCGATTGGCTGCTGCGGTTCTACGGTTTCCAAGCCGACGAGATCACGCCGAACGACGCTCCGGACTTATATCTCGACCTCGACCCGAAAACCGCCTGGGCCCTGCGGCACCGCGGGCTGTTCCCGGTGGACGTCAACAAGGCGGCGAAGGAGACGCTGCTCCGCGTGCCCGGGCTGGGGGTCCGCAGCGTGGAGCGGATTCTCAAAATCCGCCGTTTCCGGGCGCTGCGGTTGGCGGATTTAAAACGATTGCGGGTGCCGTTGAAAAAGGCCCGGCCGTTCCTGCTCACGGCGGATCCGGGCGGGGGGAAGTTCCTCGACAGCGAAAGCCTCCGGGAGCGGTTCGCCCCCCGGCCGACTCAGGGCCTGCTGTTCGACGCCGCCGGTTCGGCGTTGACGGGCGAGGTCTAAGAGGGGGTGGGCCGGTCGCGGGGTCGGCGGGGTAAGTGACGGCGAAGGCGTCCTCGGCCCCTTCGGCGGCGTCCGGGATGCGGCCGAAGGCGATACGCATGGGGGCGGTGCGGCGGGCGGCGTGCATGCAGGCGAAGTACGCCGCGTCCACGCCGAACCGGGCGTTGATCGCGTCTAGAACCGCGGACAGCCGTTCGCGGCGGCGGTCCTCGGCGAACAGCGAGCGAGGCGTCTGGTCCGCCGGGACGAGCCGGTGCAGCGTGACCGCGACCTTCAGCGGCGCCCCCTCCCGGGGAGCGTGGCGCCACAGGTCGGCGAAGGCGGTCAGCAGCGTGGGAGTGTCGCGGCAGGGGCCGACGTCCAGCGTCGCCTTCCAAGCCCCGGCCCGGCCCACGTAGCCGATCCACACGTCCATCCGACGGGCGGCGTAGGGGCCCCGTCGCAGCCGGGCGGCGACTTTGTGAATCAATCGACACAGCACTCCGTAGGCTCCGCCCTCGGACCGCAGCGCCGGCGGAAGCACGTGGGAATGCCCCAGCGACCGCGTTTGCGTCGGCGGCAATCTCACTTCCTCGCCCCGCAGCCAGTGCCACCACCGCCGGCCGACCACCCCGCCCCAGATCGCTTCCAACATCTCCGGCGGCTGGGCGCACAATTGCGGCACCGTCGTCACGCCCCGCTGCATCAACCGACGCAGCATCCGCGGGCCGATCCCGGGGAAGTCGCTCAGTTCCAGGCCGTACAGGACCCACGGCAACCGGCCCAGGGGCAACGCCGTCAGACCGTCCGGTTTTTGCATCCCGCTGGCGGTTTTGGCGAGCAGCCGGTTGGGCGCCAGCCCGATCGAACACCGCAACGTCGGCCCGATTTGGTCGGCGACGGCTCGCTTCACCTCCTGCGCCAAGTCGAGCGCCGCCTCCAGGCGCCGCTGCGGGCCGACGAGGCGACAGTTCATTTCGTCGATGGATTCCACGGCGTCCACCGGCACGACGCCGTTCACCGCGGCCACGATGCGGTGGTGCAACGGGACGTACTCGTGCGGCCGGGCCTTCACCACCACCAACCCGGGACAGCGGCGGCGCCCTTCGTGAACCGGGGTGCCGGTCCGGATGCCGTACCGCTTCGCTTCGACGCTGGCGGCGATGAAACAGGTCGTCTCCGCGGAGACCGGCGCCACCCCCACCGGCACCCCTCGCAACTCCGGTCGCAGGTGTTGCTCGGCGGAGGCGAAAAACGAGTTCATATCCACGAACAGGCAGCGGACGAACTCGGACGGCTCAATCGGCGGGACGGAGCCGGACGCGGCAGAATCGGACGCGGCGACGGGCGGCGGGACGGCGGACATGCGAACCTCCATGACGGTTCGCCGCATTAGTGTTCATCATGCCACTGAACACAACATCATGTGCGCATCATTCCGTCGCACCCCACCCGTAGCGGTCGCCTCGCATCGTCAGTCCGGGCGGGCGCCGGCCGCTCAACCGGGGATCCCGTCCCCCCGGAGGCCCTCACCGGCGAGGTGTAGCGGCGGTCCGCGTGGGCCCTGCGAGCATCCGCCGGCGGAGCGATTCCACGACGGCCTCGACGCGGTCCGCGGCTTTCTCGTCGCTCACGTCGATCGGGTAGCCGACGCCGGCAGGGGAGATCACCACCGCGTTCGGCTTGCCCGCCGCCAGGCCGAACCGGGCGGCGAGGGCGGCGTTCCAGTCCAGCAGGACGGGCGTGTGCGGGGCGGCCCGCCGCAGTTGGAAGGCGATGACGGAGCGGATCGGCCCCGGCACGCCGGGGGCGCTCGCCGCGGCGACGACGTTCACCGGCGGGGCGGCAGCGCCGGCCGCCGCCCCGGGCACCGGCCGCACGGGGGCGGTCGCGGCGTCCTTCGCCGTCTTCCCCTCTGCCGCGGGGTGGAAGAGCACGTGCAACGCGGCGCCGAGGTCGCGGCTAGCTTCGGCCGCTTCGCGGTCCCCGTACAGCAGCACGGTCACGCCCGAACCCGTCCCGCCGACGGCGTGGGCGGCTCCGAACTGATCCGACAGGTTGAACGCCGCGAACGTCACCGGGGCGACGGCGTTCTGCGCGTCGCTTCGGGCGTCCGCCGGGCCGAGGGCGGCGGCGAACAGCAGCGGGGCGAGGGCGAAGGGCATCGGGCGGGGCTCCGGCGGGAGGGAGCCGTGCATAAATCATTTCGCCCCCCGTGGCGAGCGGGGGCGTGAGCCCGCCGAGTCAACGGGCGACCTGAAGGACGTGTTCCTCAGCGGACCGACGCCCGCCGCTCGCCTGCTCCTCATGGGCCCAGCGGGCGCGGGCGTTCAGTCGGCGCCGCACGTCGGACTGCTCCCGCGGGGTCAGCCGCACGTCGGGGGGGGCCGGCGGGGCGAAGCGGGCCACCAGACGCCGCACGTCGCCGGGCACGTCTTTGGCGGGCCGGTCGTCCACGCCGATCAGCCGCCACTGCAGGGACTGCTCCCGCCAGCGCCAGCGGCCGCCGGCGGGACCGGCGCGTTCCACGCCGTCCCGCTTCTGGCGGAAGGCGGCGAACATCGCTTCGCGGACCTCCTCCGGGTCCGCGACGACCCGCCCGCCGGTTTCGATCTGCCGGACCAGTTCCCGCTCCGCGGTCTGCAACTCCGCCGGGTCCTCGACGACGCGGGGAACGTGAATCTGGGCGTAGTCTTGGCTGCACCGATACACCGGCAGGTGGGCCGCCACCCGCGTCCCCCACCAGTGGCCGCCCGTCCCGCCGTCCGGCCGAAACAGCTTCACGTAAAAGGCTTCACTGCGGTCGGAGCGGTCGATGCGGTACCGCATCCCGCTGCGCACGCAGGCCAACACGGCGACCGCGTGCAGATATTCAATGCTGTCCACCCGTCGTCGGGTCTCTCCGTCGTTCATCAGAGGTCGAACCGTTCCGGCGGGCGAGTTGTAACCTGTCGAACCCTCTGTTCGGGCGTACAATATCCGGTTCTCGTTTCCGCCGCCGCAGCCCGTCGATGCAGCACGCGACCGCCGACCGCTGGGAGGACTTTCGCACCGTCGCCCGGCGTCTGCTGGCGGAGGGAATTCGCCCCGCGGTGGTGCATTGGAGCGACGCCCACGCCGCCGGCGACGGGCTGTTCGACTCGGAGGACGCGCCGGAACCGACGGCGGGGGCGACGCCGCCGGGCGCCGCCCCGCGGGTGCCGCCGGCGTTTCTCAAACTGGCGAGGGGGGCGGCCTGCCATTCGGATCCGGCCCGCTGGGAGACGCTGTACGCCCTGCTCTGGCGGCTGACGCACGGCGAACCCCGCCTGCTGGAAGACGCCGCCGACCCGGACGTGGTTCGCCTGCAAACCTGGGCGAAAGCCGTCCGGCGGGACGTGCACAAGATGAAGGCGTTCGTCCGCTTCCGCCGCCTCAACGAACCCAATACGCCGCACGGGGAGCGGTTCGTGGCGTGGCACCGGCCGGATCATCGCATCGTGCGGGCGGCGGCGCCGTTCTTCGTCCGGCGGTTCGCCCCGATGCACTGGGCGATCCTCACCCCGCGGGAGTCCGCGGTGTGGGACACCCGGGAACTGAGCTTCGGCCCCGGGGTTCCCCGGTCTGAACTCCCGGAGGGCGACCCGACCGAAGAACTGTGGGACACCTATTATCGCCACATCTTCAACCCCGCCCGACTGAAGGTGAGGGCGATGAAGGCCGAGTTGCCCGTGCGGCACTGGCCGACGCTGCCCGAAGCCGCCGCCATCCCCGACCTGATCCGCAGCGCCGCCGACCGCGAACGGCGGATGATCTCCACCACCGAAGGATTCGCCATGTCCGCCGCCGAGTTCCTCCCCGACGACCCCGACCGCCGCACGGACCTGACGGCTCTGGAACGAGCCGCGGCGACCTGCAAGGGGTGCGACCTCTACAAGGACGCCACGCAGACGGTGTTCGGCAGCGGGCCGGCGGACGCGGAGATCGTGTTCGTCGGCGAGCAGCCCGGCGACAACGAGGACCGCACCGGCGAACCCTTCGTCGGCCCCGCCGGGCAGGTGCTCAACGACGCCCTGGAAGACGCCGGCATCGACCGGTCGAAGGTGTATATCACGAATGCGGTCAAGCACTTTAAACACACGTTGCAGGGCTCCCGCCGCATTCACGCCAAGCCGAGCGCCCGCGAAGTGACCGCCTGCAAACCGTGGATCGAGGCGGAGTTCGCCGCGATCAAACCGAAAGCGATCGTCTGCCTCGGGGCGACCGCGGCCCAGGCGATTTTGGGGCGGGATTTCCGCATCACCAAGCAGCGGGGGGAGATCCGGGAGACGCCGTTCTCGCCGATCACCACCGCCACCTGGCACCCCTCCGCAATCCTGCGGGTGCCGGAGGAAGACGCGACCCAGCGGATGTACGACGACCTCGCGGACGACCTGTACGCGGTGGCGCAGATGATGACGGGATAGTTCCCTCTTCTCCCCTCTCCCTTGAGGGAGAGGGGCCGGGGGTGAGGGTGAGCGAACGGTTCACCCGCTCCCGCTCTCCGAGGAACGGGATGTCTGACGCCAGGAGAGCGTGGGTGACGTGAACCGCGATCCAGCGCCGCCGCCCCCTCACCCCAACCCCTCTCCCCCAAAAGGGGGAGAGGGGCTTTGTCTCAGCCGACCGCCGGCCCCCGCTCCGCCAGCCGGTTCAGCACGTCAGCCCCGCGGCGGATGGTGTCGTCGGTCGCGGCGTAGCTGATGCGGAGGTGCGTGTCCTGCTCGCTGAACACGTTGCCGGGGATGACCAGCAGCCCCTCTTTAATGCACTCCGCGACGAACTCCGAACCGGTCCCCCACGGGGCCGGGACGAACATATAAAACGCCCCGTCGGCGCCGCGGACGGGGAAGTTCTCGCCGATCAGCCCGGCCAGCAGGTCGCGTTTGCCGCGGTATTCCGTGGCCCGGGCGGACATGTCCACGTCCAGGGCCGCCAGCGCCCCCCACTGGGCCGGCTGCGGGCTGCACACGAAGGTGTACTGCTGGAGTTTAATCATCTGCTCGATCAGCGCCGCCGGCCCGTGGGCGTAGCCGACCCGCAGGCCGGTCATGCCGTAGGTCTTGGAGTACCCGCCGACCACCAGGCAGTTCTCGTCGTATTTCGCCGGGCTGACGAACTCCCCGTCGTGGCAGAACAGTTCGTAGATCTCGTCGGAGATCAGCGGCACCCCCGTCTCCCGGCTCAGTTCGGCCAGACCGCGGGCCTCGGCTTCGGTCATCACGGCGCCGGTGGGGTTCGCCGGGCTGTTGCAGAGGATCGCCTTAGTTCTCGGCCCGATCGCCGCCCGGACCTTCTCCACGTCGATGCGGAAGTCCGGGTAGGTGTCGACGAATTTGCACGTCCCCCCGCACAGGGTCGTGAGGTGCTTGTACATCACGAAGTACGGGTCGAAGGCGACGACCTCGTCCCCCGGATTCACCAAGGCCGACAGGGCCAGCATCAGCCCGCCGCTGGTCCCGCTGGTGACGAACGCCCGCCGGTCGGCGTGGCCGAAGGTTTCGTCGACGTCCGCCTGCAACCGACTCACCAGCGGGGCGATCCCCTGGCTGGGGCTGTAGGCGTTGCGGTCGTGGGCGACGGCGTCGGCGATCGCCGCTTTGACGGCGTCCGGCACCGGGTAGTGCGGCTGGCCGATGGAGAGGTTGATGGGGTCTTCGAGCTGGGCGGCCAGGTCGAAGACCTTGCGGATCCCGCTGGCGTCGATGCCGCGGGCGCGGTCGGAAAAGGTGAAAGCGGCGGCCATCGGGGGCGGAATACGGGTGAGCGGCTATCCTGCGGCGCACCTTACCCGACTCGCCCGCTCCCGCCGATGCCCGCCGACCCCGCCCCCGAAGACGTGACCGACGCTGACGACGTGCTCGTCCCCATTCCCCCCGACCACGGCGAGGCGGAGCCGGCCCCGGAGGAGGTGCGGGCCAACCTGTACGATTTTCCGAAGTATTACGACCTTGTCTTCGGCAGCGACTGGAAGGCGGAATACGACTTCCTCCGCGAGTGCTTCGACAAGTACCGGCCCGGCGAGGTGAAGACGACCTTCGAACCGGCCTGCGGCACCGGGCGGTTGATGGTGAAGCTCGGCAAGGCGGGCTACGAAGTGGCCGGCAACGACCTCAACGAGAAGGCCGTCGCCTTCTGCAACGCCCGCCTCAAGCGGCACGGCCTGCCGGAGACGGCCGTCGTCGGCGATATGGCCGACTTCCAATTGAAGCAGCCGGTCGACGTCTGCTTCAACATGATTAATTCCTTCCGCCACCTCGGCAGCGAGGAAGAGGCCCAATCCCACCTGAACTGCGTCGCCGACGCGCTGAAGCCGGGCGGGCTCTATCTGCTCGGCCTGCACCTGACCCCGGAGGACGACGACTGGGAGGGCGAGGAAACCTGGCACGCCCGCCGCGGGCAACTCAGCATTATTTCCGACCTGCGGACCACCGATTTCGACCGGACGAAACGGGTGGAGACGCTGGGAATGACCTTCCACGTCACCACGCCCACCCGCTCCTTCGTGATGCGGGACACGATGCACTACCGCACCTATACGAAGCGGGAGATGGCCGAATTATTCGAGGCCGTCGACCGATTCGAAATTCTGGAGACCTACGACTTCTGCTACGACATTGAAGAGCCGATCGTGATCGACGAACTCACCGAAGACGTGGTGTACGTGCTGCGGGCCAAGTAGCATCGGCCGTTCCCTCCCGCGCCCCGGAGACGACCGATGCCGCGTTCAGGCCGCCTGTCCCGCGTCCCCCGCCGGGAGCGATCCCCTCGGGAGCGAATCCGGCGAACGGCGTCAGTCCTCTTCGCCGCCGGGCTGATCGGGGCGGGCCTCGGATTCACTCAACCGCCGGCGGACGCGGAGGCGAGGGAAGACGCGACCGAGGTCGTCGAACCCGCCGCGGAAGCGCCGGACGAGGCGCCGGCGAAGATGCGGGCTCCGGACGACCCCGGCGTGGAGCTTGAGAATCAGGAACGCGGGACCGGCGGGAGCACGTCGCTGGCGGACGCGGTGCGGGCGTATAACGGCACGGCCGGCGGAAAAGAGGTCCCGCTGACCGTCGAGGCCGTCGCCGCCGCCATCCGCCGCGGCTTCCAAGGATGGGATCAAACTACGATCGCGCCCTACGCCTGGGTCCTGAAGGGCGAGGAGGCCCCCCGCGGCGGCCGGGTCAACATCATCCGGCTCGATCCGTCCGCGGCGGTGAACGGGGCGACGCGGTTCGTGGAGCTGAGCGTCCCCGGCGCCCTGACGATCTTTCAGTTCCCGATCCCCCAGGACGAATCGCCCGCCGTTCCCCGCGGCCCCACGCTGGCGGAGGCGGCGGAGGCGTTCAACCGCGACGAGGCGGCGACGGAGAACCTCGCCCCGGTCACCGTGGAGGAGATCCGGGCGGGCTTGGAGCGATATCTCCAGGAGGAGCGGGCCAAGGCGGAGCCTAACGAAGCTTTCGTCAGACGGGTCGAGGCGACGCTTGCCGCCGGCCGACTGATGCGGGAACGCGACGGATTGACGGTCGTGCGGTCGTCCCGGCGGTCGGGCGAGGGCGGCCCGGCCCGCCGGAAGCTCGGCGTCTCGGTGGGAGGCGTGCTGTTCACGGTCCGCGATTTGGGCCTGAGCGACGGGGTCCGCGACCGCATCGCCGCTGCGCTCGTCGCCGCCGCGGACGACGACGAGCTGCCGTTCCAAACCCGACTGCACATCCTGCGGGAGACGGTCGAGCCGGGCTCCCTGACGGCGGAGCGGACGCGGGCGCTGTTCGACCGGCTGGAAGCCGTGCGGCGGCGGACGAGGGAGGTCGCCGCCCGCCGCACCGCCCTGCTCCGCGGGCCCGACGTGAACGTCGAGGCGGTCGGCCCCCGCGGCGTTCGGCGGTTCTTCCGGACGGCCGACGTAGAGCGGGAATGGGACGCGCTGGAGGCGGAAGGCGACCGCCTCGCCGCCGAGCAAATGGACCTGCTGCGAACGCTGTCCGAGTTGGGGGCGGTCGTGCCGGGCGCCGCCGCCGCCCGCACCCTCGCCGCGACTCGTTTCGAATCGCCGTCCGACAGGACGCCCCCCGCACGGCTGAGAAGGGCCTATCCCGAGGAGATCCTCGCCCGGTCCGTCGCCGACGCGGCCGGGCTGCGGGCGATCATCGCCGCCGCCCGGGACGCGACCGCCCCCGGCGACGACGTCGGCAGGGACGTGGACGACGCGGCGGACCCGCGGCCGCGCCTGTACGAGGCGATCGATCGGGCCCGTCCGACGAACGACTCCCTAGCCGAGGCACTGCTGGACGCCGCTCAGGACGCCGACCCCAAGCTGCGGGCCGCGGCGCTGGAGGCGTTGGCCGGGCTCGGCGGGGACTGACGGCCCAACACCGGCTCAGTGCCGGAAATGGCGCCGTCCCGTGAAGAGCATGGCGAGGCCGTGCTCGTTCGCGGCGGCGATCGCTTCGTCGTCCCGCTTGCTGCCGCCGGGTTGGACGATCGCCGTCACGCCCGCGGCCGCGGCGGCGTCCACGCCGTCGCGGAACGGGAAGAACGCGTCGCTGCCGCAGGCCCCGCCCTGCGCCCGGCCGTCCGCCTTCTCGGCGGCGATCTTGGCGCTGTCGAGCCGGCTCATCTGACCCGCCCCGGCGCCGACGAGCTGCCGGTCCTTCACGTAGCAGATCGCGTTGCTCTTGAGGTGCTTCACGACCCGCTGGGCGAAGATCAGGTCCGCCCGCTCCGCCTCGGTCGGTTGGCGGTCGGTTTTGCACTCCCAGCCGGCCGGATCGTCGGCGGCCTCGTCGCGGTCCTGAACCAACAGGCCGCCGCTGACCCGCCGCAGGTCGGTCGTGACCGCGGCGGCGTCCCGCAGGCCGGGGAGCGCCATCAGCCGCACGTTCTTCTTCCAAACCGGCTTGGAGGTGAGCAGCGACAGGGCCTCGTCGTCGAAGCCGGGGGCCAGCAGGGCCTCCACGAAGCCGGCCGTGGCGCAAATCGCCTCCGCCAGCACCGCCGTGACCGGGCGGTTCACGGCGATGATCGAGCCGAAGGCGCTGACCGGGTCGCCGGCGTAAGCCCGCTCGAAGGCCGCGACCGGGTCCTCGTGCTCCGCGCAACCGCAGGGGTTGGTGTGTTTGAGGACGGCGCAGGCGGGGGCGTCGAACTCCCGGATCAGCGCCCGGGCAGCGTCCAGATCGAGGAGGTTGTTGTAGCTCAGCCCCTTGCCGTGCAGTTGCTCCGCGGCCGCGAGGGTCTCCGGGCCGGGGTTCGGCTCGACGTAGAAGGCGGCCCGCTGGTGGGGGTTCTCGCCGTAGGGCAGATCGGTCGCCTTCTCGAAGTGCGGGTGGAGCCGGGACGGAAGCGGGGCTGGTTCGTCGGCCTCGCCGCCCTCGGTCAGTTCGACGAACCAACCGGCGATGGCGGCGTCGTAGGCGGCGGTCTTGGCGAACGCGGAGGCCGCGAGGATGCGGCGATCCTCGACGGTCAGACCCTCGCCCCTCAGCTTGGCGAGCACGTCGTCGTACTGCTCCACGTCGGTCACGACGGCGACGCGTTCGTAGTTCTTGGCGGCGCTGCGGAGCATTGACGGGCCGCCGATGTCGATTTGCTCGACGGTCTCCGCCTCCGGCAGCCCCTTCGCGGCGGCCTCTTCGAACCGGTACAGGTTCACGCAGACCAGATCGATCGGCCGGATGTCGTGCTCGGACATCGCGGCGGCGTGCTCCGGCAGGTCGGTACGGCCCAGCAGACCGCCGTGCACCTTCGGATGCAGCGTTTTCACCCGGCCGTCGAGCATCTCCGGAAATCCGGTGACCTCCTCGATCCCCAGCGCCGGCAGCCCGGCGTCCCGCAGATGGCGGAGGGTCCCGCCGGTGGAGATCAGCTCGTAGCCGACCTCCACGAGGCCGGCGGCGAAGTCGGCGAGACCGGTTTTATCGGTGACGGACAGCAGGGCGCGGGGCATCAAGTCCTGACGGGAGCCGGGCGGCGGCGGGGGGGGAGTGAAGAAGAGCCCCGTGATACTAACCCGAAGCCTCCGCGAGGCACGCGACGGCCCTCGCGGACGCCTCGGGTTGATGAGGGGAAGATTTCGAAACGGCGCCCTGACGAGGCGAACGGCGGAGCCGGTTCAGTTCTCGTTGACGGCCGCGGCGCCGGCGGCCGGGGCGTCGGCGGGCGCCTCTTCGGCCGGGGCGTCGGTGGGCGCCTCTTCGGCGGGGGCGTCGTCGGCGAAGCTGGGTTCGACGGGGCGGCGCTCCGGGTGGGCGTAGTAGACCGGGAAGCCGGAGCCGGCGGCCTTCAGGCAGAGCACGATGCCGGTCTTCGTGGAGACGATCACGCGGTCGGTCAGCGAGTTCTGCATCCGCACCGGGAAGCGGTCCATCCGCACCGACCCGATCCGCCGGCCGGTCGCCAAGTCCAGCGCCACGACGTTGTCGGCGAAGTCGGAGGCGTACGCCCGGCCCCCCGCCTGGGCGAGGAACTCGGTCGTGCGTTCGGCCCGCCAGATCGCCCGACCGGTGTCGCGGTCCACGCGGGACACGCCCCCGCGGCCCGGGGTGACGTACAGGGCGCCCTCCACGACCGCGGGCTTCACCTCAACCGGCTCCTGCGAGACGAACTCCCAGCGGTCCAGGCCGTTGGTGGTGTCGACGGCGTACAGGTTCCGGTCCGATGAGGCGAGATACACGACGCCGTCGCCGGCGGCGATCGGGGCGGTGGCCCGCCCGTCGGTCTCGAACCGCCACAGCAGTTCGCGTTTCTCCGCGTCCACGCCGTACAGCACGCCGCGGACGTTGGCGAAGACCGCGGCGATGCCCTCCACGACCACGCCGCCGATCAGCGGGGAGCCGGTCTCGTAGCGCCAGCGCTGCGTGCCGGTGGCGAACTCCTGCAGGCGCTTCTCTAGGCGGAATTCCTCGATCGTGCGCATGTCGAAGCTGTACACGCTGCCGGTGACGGAGGGCACGAACAGCCGGCGGCCCTCCTCGGTGTCGCCGATGGTGGGGGCGGCGACGGCGGCCTGGGGCAGCGGCAGCTCCCACATCGTCTCGCCGGTATCCTGGTGAATCCCGTAGGCCGTCCGCCCCACGCAGGCGAGCACCAGCCCGGGGGAGGACTCCCCGCCCGGCCCCGCCTCGACCGGCGGCGCCGTCGCCACCCGCACCGCCGTCTGCCCGTCGCGGCCGACGCGGATCGCCCACTTCTTCGCCCCGCTGGTGAGGTTGATCGCGGTCAGCAGGTTGTCGTTCGTCTGCACGTACACCGCGTTTTCGTCGGCGGAGAGAAACTCCACCTGCCCCCGCCCGGCGGGCACCGCGGCGACGGCCCACCAGGCGAGCTCCAGCCCCGCGGCCCGCAGTTCGTTCGGGTTCGGCAGGACGTTCTGCGCGGACGCCGGCGTGCCGCCCAGCGCCGCGGCGGACAGAACCGCCGCACAGAGCAGCCCCCGCGAAATGCGGGTCGAAAGCGGACGGGAAGACGACCGGCGGACGGCGGGGTTCGCTAACACGGGGGCGCTTCAGGGGGTTCGGGGCGACGCGCACGAAGCCGCGGGACGGGGCGGCCGGGTCCTCACGATAACACCCCGTCCCCCCGTCAGGGCATTGAGCGGGCCGCCCGGCGCCGGATAATCCCCTCCCGCCCCGTCCTCACCCCGAGGTTCGCCGTGTTCGGTTCGACCCGCCCCCTCGTTGCGGCGCTGGCCCTGATCGCCGCGGCGCTCCCGTCCCCGGCGTCGGCGGACGTGGTCGTGTTGAAGGCCGGGGGGGAGGTGCGGGGCGAGTTCGTCGGCGACCCGTCCCGCGGCGACGCCGTGGCCGTCCGCACCCATGCCGGCGCCACCGTGCGGGTGCCGCGGTCCGAGGTCCGCGAGTGGGCCTACCGCGACGCCGGCCGCGAAGCGTTCGAGCGCCGCTTCGACCGCACCCCCGACGACCCGGACGCCTGGTGGGCCCTCGCGGAGTGGGCCCTCGAGAACCGCCTCCGCCCGGAGCGGGACCGGGCGCTGCGGGAACTGCTGAAGTTCGATCCCGACCATGAGCCGGCCCGTCTGGCCCTCGGACACCGGCTCGACCACGGCGACTGGCTCACCCCCGCCCAGTGGCGCCGCCGCAACGGCCTGGTGCTGTACGGCCGCCGGGCCGTCTCCCCGGAGGAGAAGGCCCTGCTGGAAGCCGCCGACGCCCGGGAGGCCGCGGAGAAGCAGTGGTTCCGCCAGGCCCGCCTGTGGCAGCGGGCCCTGTCCGACCCCGAACGGGCCGGCGCCGCCCGGGCGGAGATGGTGCGGGTGACCGATCCGACCGCGATCCCGGCGCTGCGGCAGTTCTTCGCCGACGTCGACGACGTTCATGTGCGGATGCTGTACGTCCAAGTGCTTTCCCGTATGCCGGAAACCGCCCCCGTCCCTGCTCTCGCCGCGCAGGCGATGGGAGACGTGGACGACCTCGTCCGGGAGCAGGCCGTGCGGGCACTGGCCGAGGAGACCGCCCCCCGCGACGGGCCCGCCCGGGCCGGGGCCGCCCAACCGCTGCTCCGCGACGGGCTGCGGAGCGACGCGAACGTCACCGTTCGCCGGGCCGCCGCGGCGCTGGGGGAATTGGGCGATGCGAACGCGGTGCCGGACCTGATTCGCAGCCTCATCACCACGCACCGTTACAAGATCGCCGTGCCGGACACGAGCGGCGCCGGCGTGAGTATGAGCCCGAACGGCGCCGTCGCCGGCGGGTTGGGGGCGAACGCGGCGGGCGGCCTCTCCCCAGAGGCCCTGCTCGCCATCCGGGCCCAGTACCCGACCGCGATCGTGCGCCCCGGCGCCTCGCCGGTCACCCGCACGCGGCGGGTGACGGTCGAGGTGGAGCACCGCAACCCGGAGGTCCTCGCCGCCCTGCAGGCGATCGTCGCCCGCACCGCCCCGGCGGACGGCCTCGGCGTCGCCCCGCCCGCCACCTACGACGAGGCCCTCTGGGCGGCTTGGTGGGAACGCAATCGGGCGACGTTCGCCGCGTTGTGAGCCCGGTTTACGGACGGCGCAAACGAAAGCGTCCCGGACCCTCCGAGGGTCCGGGACGCTGCGATCCGTTCGCGATGACCGAGAACGGCCTCAGGCCGCGGCGGAGCGGCTGGTGGCGGTTTCGACCTCGCCCTGCTTGGCCGGGGTATCGCGGAGCAGCTTCGAATACTCGTCGACGCCCTCCTGCTCCTGGGCGAGGATGTCCTCCAGGAAGACGACCAGCGAGCGGTCGGCGTGCTCCTCGGCCAGTTCGATCGCGGCGGAGTACATCTCGACCGCTTTGCTCTCGAAGGCGAGGGCGTTCTCGACCAGCTCCCGCACGTCGCGGGACTGCTTAACCTCGTTCCGCAGCACGGTCGGCACCCCGCCGAGCGCGGCGATCTTCTCGCCGACCAGCTTGGCGTGGCCGAAGGACTCGTCGGCGTCCTCCTGGAACTTCGGGGCGTACAACTCCCGCATCAGCCCTTCGACGATAAAGGCCGCCTGCGAGTACTGCTGCACCCCGGTCCATTCATGCTTGAGGATCTCGTTGAGGTGATCGATCACCGCCTGAGATTCGGTGAGCGTGTGGGAGGAGGAAACGTCCATGGTCGTCTCGTTTGAAATGCGAAGTGATAGAGCGGCCCGAGGGGCGAGCCGGGTCAGGTATTTTAGCCGTTTCGACCGCCCGGACAGCGGCGGTTCGCCCTTTCCCGGTGGGTTTAGATCGATTGAGACGGGTTCGCATCGGGCCGCGGCCCCGGAAAGAGAAAGCCCCGGCCGTCGGGGACGGCCGGGGCTCTCTATAGACGGCGGTTTCGCGTCGGCGAATGCCGCCGCGATCTGATCTCAGGCGCCGGTTCAGCTCCGGCGGCGGATCGTCTCAAGCGACGGGCCATTCCTTCTGACACCGGCAGCAATGAAAACCGACCAGGGTGCCGCTGCCGGGGACCAGTTGGCCGCTGGCGTCGCGGACGCCGTCGCTGAGCAGAACCGGTTCGACGCCGCCGGCGCCGCAGGACTTGCAGGTGCGGTTGGCGTGCAGGGCCTTGGCGCGGGTCAGCGGGCTGTCCACGCCCACGCCGGCCGGGGTGGAGGCCCACCCGCCGATGCGGCCGGCGACGGCGCCGGCCGGCAGGTCGGCGTCGCGGCGGAACTGCGGCGGGGAGAGGATCGCGGACAGCGGCAGCACGTCCGGCGTCTCCT
>NZ_JBINJD010000068.1:0-26289 GCF_043951915.1 Alienimonas sp. DA493
CCCTGGGGGCGGCCGCGGCGGGTTCGTTTTCGCCTCTCCCCCGCCCCCCGCCGCCGCTCCGATGAAGTTTCAGCTCCGCCAAAAACTGCTCGCCTTCGGGGACGACTTCACCGTCAAGGACGAGACCGGCGCCGACCGATTTTTCGTGGACGGGGCGGCGTTTTCGATCGGCGACAAGCTGTCCTTCCAGGACATGGACGGCAACGAGCTGGTGCGGATCGAGCAGAAGGTGCTCTCGCTGAAGACGACCTACCGCATCGTGCAGGGCGACGCGGTGGTCGCCACGGTGACGAAAAAGCCGTTCACCTTCTTCAAGGAGGTGTTCGAGGTGGAGGACGCCGCCCCCGGCGATCTGGACGCCACCGGCGACTTCTTCGATCGCGACTACACGCTGACCCGCGACGGGCGGACGGTGGCGACGGTCTCCAAGAAGTTTTTCTCCCTGTCGGACAGCTACGGCGTGGACATCGCCGAGGGGGAGGACGCCGTGTTGCTGCTGGCCGTCGTGGTGGTGATCGACCAGGTCAGCCACGACGAGAACTGACGCGCCCCCCCTTTTGGGGGTGCGCTTCCCGGCGGCGGCGTGCGTACCATCGGCGCGTCGCGTCGACCGGAGAGACCGCCCTGCCCGCCCCGCCTGCTTCCCGCCGCACCGGCCCGCCCGGGGGCCGCGACCACCTCACCCCGCAGGCCCTCGCCCGGATCGGCAAGCTGGAGGTGCGGGCCCGCAGCGTCGTCGAGGGGGTGATGGACGGCCTGCACCGCAGCCCCTACTTCGGGCAGAGCGTCGAATTCAGCCAGCACCGGGAGTACGTCCCCGGCGACGAGGCCCGCCACATCGACTGGAAGGTCTGGAGCAAGACGGACCGTTACTACGTCAAGCTGTTCGAGGAGGACACGAACCTCCGCACCACCCTGCTGGTGGACGGCTCCGAGAGCATGTCCTACGGCAGCGGCGCCATGACCAAGGCGGACTACGCCGCCACTCTGGCCGCGGCGATCGCCTACCTGTTGCTCAAACAGCAGGACAGCGTCGGCATGACGGTCTTCGGCGAGGGCGTGCGGGCCTCGGCGCCGCACCGGGGGAAGAAGACCCACCTCAACACGCTGCTGGGGACGCTGGGGGCGACGGAGCCGGCCGACAAGACGGACCTCGGCGGAATCCTCGCCCGCACCGCGGAGGAGCAGCGCCGGCCGGGGATGGTCGTGCTGTTCAGCGACCTGTTCGCCGACCGCGAGGCGACCTATCGCGGCCTGCGGATGCTCCGCAGCCGGGGCCACGACGTGCTGGTGTTCCACGTGCTGGACGACGAGGAACTCGACTTCGACTTCCAGGGCACCACCCGCTTCGTCGGGATGGAGGACGCCGGCGAGGTCACCTGCGACCCCCGCAGCCTCAAGGCCGGCTACCTGCAGGCGATGAACGACTTCTGCGAGGAGACCCGCAAGCGATGCGCGGCGAACCTGATCGACTATCAGGTCGTACGGACCAGCGAGCCGTTCGACGCGGCGCTCTCGCGGTACATCAACTCCCGGCTGGGCTTCCGCAAATCTGTTAGAAGGTAGCCGAGCGGGGGACGCGAACCTCCTGAACGCGCCGCTCCCCCGTCCGCCGTCGCACCGCTCATGGGGCTCACGCCCCACGCTCGCCTGACGCCCAATGATCGAAACCCTCGCCCCGTTCTTCCTGCACCCCGGCATCGCCGCGGCGGGGGCGGCCTGCGCGGCGGTCCCGATCGTCATCCACCTCATCAACCGCCTGCGGTTCCGCAAGGTGCGGTTCGCGGCGATGGAGTTCCTGCTCCAAAGCGAGCAGCGGAACCGGCGGCGGGTGCTGATCGAGCAGCTTCTCCTCCTGCTCCTCCGCATTCTGCTCGTGCTGGCCGCGGCGGCGTTGATCGCCCGGCTGGCGCTCGACCCGAGCACGCTCTCGGCGCTGCGGGGCGGTGACGCGGCTCACCACGTCGTGATCCTGGACGACAGCGGCTCGATGCGGGCGACGGCGGAGGAGGGCGACGTGTTCGAGGCGGCCAAGCGGACGCTGCGGGACTTCGCCGCCGAGGCCGCCCGCACGCCGGGGTCGCTGCAGCTAACCGTGCTGTTGCTCAGCCGGGCCGACGCCGATTCGGCCCTGTTCGCCCGCCGCGAGGTCAACACGGCCTTCCTGTCCGATCTGGCGGAGAAGCTGGACGCCCTCGAACCGACTCGGAGCCGGCTGCGGCCCGCCGCCGGTCTCGCCGCGGCGGAGCGGCGGCTGGCCAGCGAGGAGGACGTCGGCGAGCGCGTGGTCCACCTGCTCTCCGACTTCCGCACCGTCGACTGGGGCGGCGGGGGCCCGACGGAGGCCGTGGCGACTGACGACGCAGCGGGCGCGACGGCGGGCGACACCGCCGCCGCGGTCGAACGACTCGACGCCGCCGGGGTGCGGGTGAACCTCGTCCGCTTGGCCGCCGACGCCCCGGAGAACCGCCGCGTGGCGGACGTCTCCTACGGGGCCGCGACCGCGGCGGTCGGCGTGCCGCTGCGGGTGCGGGTGGAGGTCAGCAACGAATCGCAGACCGCCGCCGAAACGTTGGAACTGTCCGCGGCCCTCGACGGCCAACCGCTGCCGCTGGGCGAATCGATCCCCGCCCTGGAGCCGGGCGAGACGGCCGTGCGGGAGTTCGACGTCCAGTTCGACGACCCCGGCCGGCACGCCGTGTCGGTTTCCGTGCCCTCCGACGGCCTGCCGGAGGACGACAGCTTCACCCGGCCGGTGCTCGTGCTGCCGCGGGTCCCCGTTTTGGTGGTGGACGGCGCTGCCGACCTGGACGCGGCGAATCGAATCAGCCTGCTGTTCGACCCGGAGCTGACCGGCCGCGAGGTCCGCATCGGCGGCACGGATCTGCTGCGGAAGGAAGACCTGTCGCAGTTCTGGACGATCTACGTGGTGAACGTCCCCCGGCTGCCGGCGGACGCCGTCGGCCCGCTGACGCGGTACGTCGAGAACGGCGGCGGCCTGATCTGGTTCGGCGGGGAGATCGACGCGGAGTACTACACCGACACCCTCGTCCCCGCCGGCCTGTTCCCCGTGCCGCTGGCCGGCCCCTCCGTGGACCTCCCCGCAGAAGAAGGCGCCGGGCCGGACGTGCGGTTCGCGGAGCACCCGGTCACCCAGGCCCTCACCCTCGGCGAGAACCTGTTCGCCGACTTGGTGAAGGTCTACCGCTACCTGCCCGTGCCCGACGACTGGGAGCGGGACGACGCCGCCCGGAACGACGGCGTGGAGACGGTCGCCACGCTGCGGAACGGCGCCCCGCTGGTGTTGGCCTCGCGGCTGGGGGAGGGGCGGATTCTCACCGTGCTCACGACCGCCGGCGTCGCCCCCTCGGACGGCGAGGCGGAATGGACGAACTGGCCGCGGACGCCCCCCTTCCCGTTGTTCCACCTGCCGGCCCAGGAGTGGGCCGCCCGGATCGACACCGGCGACGCCGTCGGCGCCTCCGGGGAGCCGCTGGAGTTCGTGCTCGACGCCGCCCGCTTCCGACCGGACGTGCTGATCGAACGGCCGGACGACCTCTCCGCCTCCCTCACCGCCACGCCGCGGCTGCGGGAGGACGAACCGGGCGTGGACGGGGCTCCGGTGACGGACGACGAACTGCTGCTGACGGCCCGCTACGCCGACACCGACCTGCCCGGCGTCTACAAGGCCCGGCTGACGACCGCGGAGGGGGAGCCGGTCGACCGTTGGACCGCCCTCAACTTCCCCGCCGCCGAGAGCCGACTGGCCCTCATCGCCCCGGCGGCCCTGACGGACGCCCTCTCCGGCACGCGGAACGTCACCGTGCAGGAGGCCGGCGACGCCGCGTGGACCGGCGGGGGGGATCAGTCCCGGGAGATGCGCTGGTGGCTGCTCGGCCTGATGGCGGCGCTGATGGCCGCCGAATCGCTGCTGGCCTATCGCTGCGGCTATCACGGGGCGGGAGCCTGACCATGACGCACTTCGCCCTCCTCCCCCCGCTGGCCCAGGCCGTGCAGTCCGGGCCGACGCCCTCCGGCGGCACGTTGGAGTCGCTGACCGCGACCGAGTGGAACCCGCCCCGCACCCCGCTGGGCTGGGGCCTGCTGCTGGGCGTCGGGGCGGCCCTGCTGGCCTGGACGATCTGGCTGTACGTCCGCGACACCCGCCGCCTGCCCCGCGTGCTGCGGGCCGGCCTGCTGGCGCTGCGGATCGGCGTGCTGGTCTGCCTTGCCGTGGTCGCCCTCGACCCGCGGGAGCGGACGCAGACGACCGCCGTGCGGCCCAGCCGCGTCGCGGTGCTGATCGACACGAGCCAGTCCATGCAGCTCCCCGCCGACCCGACCGGCGATGCGGAACAAACGCGGGCCGAGGCGGTGACCGACCTGCTCACGCAGTCCCCCCTGTTGCGGGCGCTGGGCAGCGACCACCGGGTGCAGGTGTTCCGGTTCGACTCCTCCGCGAACCTGATCGCCGAACTGCCGGCCGTGTCGGAGTCTGCGGACGAGTCGACGGCGGACGAAACCGCCCGGAACGCCGCCTTCGCCGAGGCCCTGCAACAGATAGAGCCGAACGGCCGCGAGACCCGGCTGGGCGAGGCCGTCGCCGACGCCCTGCGGCAGGTCCGCGGGCCGACGCTGGCCGGGGCGATCGTGCTGACCGACGGCGGCCAGAATGCCGGCGCCGGAGCCGACGCGGCCGTCGGCCGGGCGGCCCGCGATGGCGTGCCGCTGTTCGCCGTGGGCGTCGGCGGGACCGAGCGTCCGGCGAACGTGCGGGTAACGGACCTCTCCGCCCCGACCGACGTCCGTTTCGCCCCGGAGCGCGAGCGGCAGGACCCCTTCGAGGTGCGGGCCTTTTTCGCCGCCGAGGGCCTGGAGGGCGAGCCGGCGTCGGTCACGCTGACCCGCGCCCCGGCGGAGTCCGACCCGGCGACGACCCCGGGCGAGACGCTCGAAACCCGCACCCTCGCCCTCCCCGCCGACGGGGAAACTGCAGAGGCGACCTTCGAACGCGAACCGACCGAGGCCGGCCGCTACCGCTACACCGTCACGATCGCCCCGCCGCCCGGCACGCGGGAGGCTCGCACCGACGACAACGCCCGCTCCGCGGTGGTCAACGCCCGCAGCCGGCCGACCAGCGTGCTGCTGATCGCCGGCGGACCGAACCGCGACTACCGCTTCCTGCAAACGGCCCTCGCCCGACAGGCGACCGCGGAGGTGGACGTGCTGCTCCAGTCGATCGACCCGGCGGAACTACCCGGCGTCACGCAGGACGGCGACGCCCTGCTGGCGGAGTTCCCGGAGAATTTTCCGCTCCGCCCGCCCGGCGAGCCCCGGCCGGAGAGCAGCCCCGACCGGTACGACGTGGTGCTCGCGCTGGACGCCGACTGGTCCCGCATCCCGCCGGAGGGCGTGGAGAGCCTGAGCCGGTGGGTGGACCGGCAGCGGGGCGGCCTCGTCTTCGCCGCCGGGGACGTGTACACGCCGCAGCTGACCGACGACTCGCTCTACGGCCCCGTGCGGGACCTGCTGCCGGTGCGGCTGGCGTCGCGGAGTCTGGTGGAGGCCTCGGACGAGAGCGCCCGCCCCTGGCAGCCGGAACTGACCGACGCCGCGACTTCCTCCGGCGTGCTCGACCTCGACCCGGAGCGGCCCGGGGATCTGTCGGCCTGGGAGCGGTTCGAGGGCTTCTATCGGGCGTTCCCGACCCGCGGGGCGAAGGACCTCGCCTCGGTCTTAATGCTGCACGGCGACCCCCGCACCACCGGCGAGGGGGCGACCGTGCTGATCGCCGATCAGCGGTACGGCGGCGGCCGGGTCTACTACCTCGGCACCTCGGAATTCTGGCGGCTGCGGGCGGAGGGGCCGGAACTGTTCGAACGGTTCTGGACGAACCTGATCCGGGCCGCGGCGGAGGGCCGGGCGACGGAGGGGGACGAGCCGGCGCTGTTCCTGATCGACCGGCCGGAGACGCCGGTCGGCGAGCCGGTGCGGATCGCGGTCGGCCTGCGGGACGCCCGCGGAGAGCCGGTGGAGGCGGGCACGGTCCGGGTGAGCGTCGACGGTCCGGACGGTTTCCCAGCCCCGGGCAGTCCGCTCACGCTGCGGCCGGTTCCGGGCCGCCCCGGCCGGTTCGAAGCCCCGTTCACCCCGCCGCGGCCCGGCCGGTTCACGTTGACGATCGACGGCGACGACGTGGGGATGGCGGAGGACGTGACGGCGACGATCACCGCCGTGCTGCCGGAGTTGGAACTAGCCACCGTGCGACAGGAGGTCCCCACGCTGACGGCCCTCGCCGAGGGCACCGACGGCCGCTACCTCCCGCTGGCCGAAGCCGCCGACGCGTTGCCGGAGCTGCTCGAGTCCCGCGAACGCACCGTCACCGTCGAGGAGTCCGTGCGGGCCCTGTGGGACGTGCGGTGGATGCTGTTCCTGATCGTCGGACTGTTCGGCTTCGAATGGCTCGTGCGGAAGCTCGCCCGACTGGCCTGACGGCCGGGCCGACGCCCCGGCCGAGCGGTTCAGCGGTTGCCGATCGCCTGCATGACCTGGAAATTCTGCATCGCGAGATAACCGAACAGCACCGCGCCGTAGAGGGCGTGGAACTGCACGTACAACGTCGCCCCGACCATCACCGCAACGAAGAAGCCGACGCGGGCGGTCCACAGGTCCGCCCCCCGCCGCATCGTGCGGCCCAGAATCGCCCGCAACACCTGCCCGCCGTCCAGCGGGTGGATCGGGAGCAGGTTCAGCACCGGCCAGGCGACGTTCACCCACATCAGGACGTTCAGCGCCGTCAGGGCGAGAGCCGAGTCGATCCCTCCGTCGAGGAAAATCGGCACGGTCGTGATGCCGACCACCAACAGCAGGGCGAGGGCCAGTTGGACGAAGGGCCCGGCGAGGGCGATCAGCACGTCCTGCCACCACCGAATCCGCGACGGCCGGCGGCCGTAGGCGAAGCCGCCGAACGCCAGCAGGACCACGGCCCAGTCCATCCCGAAGACCCGCGCGGTGAGGGCGTGGCCCATCTCATGCAGCAAGAGGGAGACGAAAATGCACAGCGCGGCCATCGCCAGGTGCGCGGCCAACGTCGCTCCCGCGAGGTTCGGCGGCAGCATGTAGAAGCCGAAGAACAACGCCCCCAGCCAATGCCATGCCGAGATCCAGACCGGCACCCCGAACAGCGAGAAGCGGAGGTCCAGCGGCGTCGGGGTGGGCAGACCGAACATGCGGGCGGCGCTTCGGGGGCACGGGGAGAGGAACAGCGGCGGGCACGATAGGGCCGCCCCGCCCCCGCACAACCGCTCCCGCGGCGTTCCCGCCCGCTGCGGAGGCGGAACGGTGCCGCGTGATCCGGCGGGGACGAAGGTACGTTGAAGGGGACGTTGTCCCCGCCGCCTCGGCCGGTCACCATGCGGCGTGATCGCCACGGACGCCGCGGCGTCGTCCTTCCCGTTCACCTTCCTCTTCCCCACCGCAGCGAGGCTCGGCGGCGATGTGGCAGGTCATCCCCACGGCGCTGCGGCTGATCCTCAATTCGGACCTGCTCAAGCCGCTGGTCGGCCGCACGCTCAAGCCGGGGGCCCGGTTCGCCGTCGGCCTGCTCGCGGTGCCGCTGTTCCGCTGGACGCTGAAGACCGTCCGCCTCCAGCACTTCGATCGGGAGTTGGAAAAGGACCTGGAGGAGTGGTTCGCCGCCAGCGCCCTGTTGCTGCTCTGCACGGCGAACATGGAGCAATTGCTCTTTCAGCAATTGGGGTTCGAGCCGCGGGACTGGATTTCGCTGGGCTTCCGCCTGTTGCTGGCGATCGGCGTGGTCGAGGCGATGCCGGACGTGGCCCTGTTCCCGGTGCTGCACCCCAAACCGAAGGTGCCGACAAAGGACGACTTCGGCTGGAACAAGCGGTGGTTCGGGCTGCGGAAGGTCCTACCGGCCTACGTGAAGGGGCTCGTTTGCCAGCACCTCGCCCGCTCCAGCCCGGTGCTGGCGATTCTGGCCTGCGTGGTCGGCGGGGTGGTCGATAAGGAGGGCAACATCCCGCCGGAGCGCCGGAACGAGTGGGTCGCCGGGTGGTTCTGCTACGGGGCCGCGATTAGCCAATATCTGGTGATGGGACTGATGGCGAGCCGGGAGGAGGCCGCCAATGTCCTGGCCGCCTACGACAAAAAGGTCGCTAAGGATCGGGCGAAGCTGGTCACGGAATTGCGGGCCGAACTCGCCCACGGGGCCTCCTGTCCGCTGCCCCCGCGGGCGACCGCGGCGACGGACCAGCCGGAGCCGCCGCGAACCGTGCAGCCCGCGCCTCCCGCGAAACCGGCGCCGGTTCCGGTCCGTCACGGGGGCGGCGAGTAGAATCGGGGTTCACGCCTCGTTCCCCGCTCGCTGCTCGTCGCTCTTGCCCCGCATCCAGCCGCTCGCCCCGGAGGTGGTGAACCAGATCGCCGCCGGCGAGGTGATTGAACGCCCGGCGTCCGTGGTCAAGGAACTGCTGGAGAACAGCCTCGACGCCCTCGCCACCCGCATCGAGGTGGACGTGGCCGCCGGCGGGACCGAGTTGATCCGCATCGCCGACGACGGCGAGGGGGTGCCGGAGGAGGACCTGCCGCTGGCTCTCACCCAGCACGCGACCAGCAAGCTGCGGACGCCGGCGGACCTGTTCACCGTCGCCACGATGGGCTTCCGCGGCGAGGCGCTGGCGAGCATCGCCTCCGTCAGCCGGTTCCGATTCCGCAGTCGGCCGGAGGGGCAGGAACTCGCCGCCGAGATCGCTTCGGAGGGCGGGACGCTCACCCCCGTCACGCCCCGCGGCGGACCGCAGGGCACGACGGTGGAGGTGCGGGACCTGTTCTTCAACGTGCCGGCCCGGCGGAAGTTCCTGAAGACGCACGCCACGGAGTTCGGCCACCTCGCGGAGCAGTTCACCCGCGTCGCCCTCGCCAACCCCCGCCTGCACGCCACGCTGCGGCACAACGGCAAGGTCGTCTACGACCTGCCGCCGGCCGCCGACGTGCGGGACCGACTGGCGACCTTCTTCGGCTCGCAGGTCGCCGACCGCCTGATCCCGGTGCGGAGCGAGTCCGACGTCGCCCGCCTGTGGGGGTTCGCCGGCCACCCGGGCGACTCCAAAGGAAGCCGGAAGGGGCAGTACCTGTTCCTCAACGGCCGCTGGATCACCGACCGCAGCCTGCAACACGCCCTCTCCGAGGCCTACCGCGGGCTGGTGATGATCGGCCGGCACCCGATCTCGTTCCTGTTCCTGGAAACCCCGCCGGACGCCGCGGACGTCAACGTCCACCCCACCAAGTGCGAGGTGCGGTTCCGCGACAGTTCGAGTCTCTACCGGCAACTGCTCGGCACGCTGCGGACGGAGTTTCTGAAGCGGGACTTCGAGCAACGCTTCCACCTCCCCGGCGACCCGGCGAAGCGGAACGGGGCGACCCCGGAGGCCGCCCCGTCCGCCCCGCCCCGCTCCCTGCCGGAGAAACAGGCCGAACTCGCCGACGGCTTCGCCGACTGGGCCCGGGCGGCGCTGTTGAAAGCGGAGAGTGAGCCGGTCCCCGAACCCTCGCCCGCCCCCCCCGGTTCGCCGGCGCCGTCAGGCGGCGCGTCCGCGGAGTTGGGGTCCGAGAGAGCGCTCGTGACTCCGACAGAAAGCGCGCCGCCTAACGGCGACGGCGAACCGAGGGGCGACCAAATCAAAGGCGACGGGCCGAAGAACGGCGTCACCGTGACCCGGGCGATGCAGGTGCTCGACACGTACCTCGTGCTGGAGACCGACGCCGGATTGCAGGTGATCGACCAGCACGCCCTGCACGAACGGGTGATGTACGAAACGCTCCGCCGGCGGGTCCTGGGCGAGGGGGTGGAGATTCAGCGGTTGCTCGTGCCGGAGTCCGTCGAACTGGACGCCAAACGGCACGCCGCGGTGCTGGAGCACGCGGCGACGCTGAACGAACTCGGCTTCGAGGTGGAGGACTTCGGCGGCACGACCGTGCTGCTCAACGGGTTCCCCGTGCTGCTGAAACGGGCCGACCCGGCGGCGGTGCTGGCGGACGCCGCGGACGCCCTCGCCGACAGCCCGAAGACGCCGGACCGCCGCGACCTGCTCGATTCCCTCCTCCACATGATGAGCTGCAAAGCGGCGGTGAAGGCCGGGCAGCGGCTCAGCCCGGAGGAGATCGACGCTCTGCTGACCGCCCGGCACCTCGTCGACGACGCCCACCACTGCCCGCACGGACGACCGACCGCCCTGACCCTTTCTCGCGACGACCTGGACCGCCAGTTCGGCCGGATGGGTTAGCCGCTCTCTTGAAGCGAGCGGCGAACCTGCGATCCTCCCCCGATGCCCCTGTGCGTCTCCATCGCCCGCAGCCATCCGTCCCGCATGCGGGCGGAGCACGCCGCCCTCGCCGAGGCTGGCGCCAAGCTGGTCGAGTACCGATTGGATTGGCTGAAAGGCCCGGTCGACGTGGCCGCGCTCATCGCCAATCGGCCGACCCCGGTCGTGCTGACCTGCCGCCGGCGTGAAGACGGCGGCCGCTGGTCCGGTTCGGAGGACGAACGGCTGGCGTTGCTCCGGCAGGCGATCCTCGCCGAGCCGGAGTTCGTCGACCTGGAGGGCGACGCCGCCCCCAAGGTGCCTCGCTTCGGCAAGGCGAAACGCGTCGTCAGCCACCACGACATGAAGGCGACCCCGGACGGCAAAACGCTGGCGAAGCTCTACAAGCAGCTCGCCGCGGCGGACGCGGACGTGGTGAAGCTCGTCACCACCGCGGAGACGATCGCGGACAACGCCCGGGTCCTCGACCTCTACGCCGCGGCGAAGAAGCCGACGGTCGCCTTCTGCATGGGGGAGTTCGGTCTCGCCAGCCGGGTGATGTGCTGCGCCAAGGGGGCGCCGTGGACCTACGCCTCGTTCAGTTCCGAACGCACCCTCGCCCCCGGCCTGCCGGACTTCGTCACGATGCGGACGGCCTACCGGGCCCACCGCGTCAAGAAAACCACGCGGTTCTTCGGCGTGATCGGCGATCCCGTCGCCCACAGCCTCTCCCCGCAACTGCACAACGCCGCATTCAAAGCCGCCGGATTCGACGGCTGCTACCTGCCGCTGCGGATCACCGCGGAGGAGTTCACCACCGCCCTGCCCGCCTTGGCGGCGATGGGATTCAAGGGGTTCAGCGTCACGATCCCTCATAAGGCCGCCGCGCTGAAGCTGGCCGGGGAAAAGAAGAGCACGGCGACGGACGCCGCCCGGCGGATCGGGGCCGCGAATACGCTGCTCGTGACCGGCTCGGAGGACGGCGGCCCGACCTGGCACGCGGCGAACACGGACCACGACGCCGCCCGCGACTCGCTGCTCGCCGAGCTGCGACGGGGCGACAAGCATGCCACGCTGGAGGGCCGGAAGGTCCTCGTGCTGGGCAGCGGCGGGGTGGCCCGAGCGTTGGTCGCCGCCCTGTCCGACGCCGGATGTGCGGTCACGGTCGCCGGGCGGACGGAGAAGAAGGCCCGGGCGTTGGTCGACGAGTTCGGCGGCGTCGTCCAGACCTGGCCGAACCGGGGGACCGGCATCTTCGAGATCGTGGTCAACTGCACGCCGGTCGGCATGTGGCCGAAGATGGACGAGACGCCGCTGCCGGAGAACCGCTTCCCCCCGCAGGCGATCGTCTTCGACACGATCTACAACCCGAACCGCACGCTGTTCCTCAAACAGGCCGCGGAGCGGGACGGTCGGACGATCGGCGGGGCGGACATGTTCGTTCGGCAGGCGGAAGCTCAATACGCCATGTTCACCGGCTCCCCCGCCCCGGAGGGCGTGATGCGGGAGGCGCTCCGCGACGCGATGTCGGTGGCGAAGTGACGACGCCCGCCGAGACGCCGCCGCGGTTGGAACCGGACTCCGTGATCTCCCTCGTCGGGGCCCGCGGCTGCGGGAAGTCGACGATCGGTCGGCGGCTCGCCGAGCGGCTGGACCGCCGCTTCGCCGACGCCGACGCGGAGATCGCCCGCGTGGCCGGCAAGTCGATCCCGGAGATCTTCGCCCTGCACGGCGAACCGGCGTTCCGCCTGTTGGAGGCGGAGGTGATCTCCGCCCTGCTGGACCGGACATCGATCGTGCTCGCCACCGGCGGGGGGGCGGTGTTGCAGAAGGAGACCCGTGAGCGCCTGGCCGCCGCCGGGCCGGTCGTCCTTCTGGAGGCCGACGCCGCGACGCTGCACGCCCGCACCGCCGGCGACCCGAACCGCCCGCCGCTGACCGAACTGCCGGCCGAGGAGGAGATGGCCGCGGTGCTGGCCGCCCGGGAGCCGCTGTACCGGGAGGTCGCGACCGTCACGGTCGACGCCACCGCGGAGCCGGAGGTCGTCGTGGAATCGATCCTGGCCGCGCTGTCGTGAGCGACGCCGCCTGGGCCGCCCTCACCGCCCTCGTGTTCCTCGCCGGCTGCGGGGCCGGGCGGTTCGTGAACGTCGCCGCGGTGCGGTTCGGCCCGCGGGAGTTTTTGGGCGATCAACTCCGCAGCCTGTGGCGGCCGACGCCGCACGAGGCCGCGCTGACGCGGGGCCGGGGGGCCTCGAAGCTGCCCGTGGTGGGTTGGTTCCTGCCCTCGCACCCGCTCTCCGCCGCCCCGCTGCGGGACCGGCTCGGCCCGGCGCTGGTGGAGTTCGCCGCCGGCGCCCTGCTGGCGGGGCTGTTCTGGCAGGAGGTGGCGAATTGGCGGACCTGGTCCCCGCCCGGCGGGCCGTTCCTGCCGGACGTCGCCCGAGCGTTTGAGTGCCCCTGGGACGCCGCGTTCACCTTCGCCCTGCACGCCCTGATGCTGCTCAGCCTGCTGGCGGCTTCCGTCATCGACCTGAGGCGGTTGCTGATCCCCGACGGCACGACCGTGCCGGCGCTGCTGCTGGCCGTCGTCGCCAGTCTGAGCGGCCGGCTCTGGCTGGTGCCGGTCTGGTTCGAGGAGGGCCGCGTCTCCCGGCTCGCCCCGGTCGGCGCCCGACCGGACGTGCAGCCGGTTCCGCTCTGGATCCTTGAGCACCCCCACCTGCACGGGCTGGCGGTCAGCCTCGCCGGAATCGTCGCCGGGGCGGGGGTTTGCTGGGCGGTCCGCTGGATCGGCGCCCTCACGCTGGGCCGGGAGGCGATGGGGCTGGGCGACGTGATCCTGATGGCGATGGTCGGGGCGTTCGTCGGCTGGCAGCCGGTGCTGACGGTGTTCTTCCTCGCCCCGGTCGCCGCATTGGCGGTGGTCGTCCCGGCGAAGCTGTATGACGCCGCGACGGGCAAAGCGACGAGCGCGGAGTTCCCCTACGGCCCCTGGCTGGCGCTGGCGGCGGCGTTCGTCGTGCTGTTCTGGCAGGACGTGTGGCCGGCGGTGGGGTCGTTCTTCGCCCTCGGCCCGTTCGTGCTGCTGGCCGGACTGACGATCGCCGTGCTGCTGGCGGTCCTGCTCTGGCTGATCGCCGTCGTGAAGCGGGCGCTGGGAATTGACGTCGAGTACTGGCCCCCGGGCTTCGCCCTGTGGTCTTCGGCCGATACCCTCACCTACCTCGCCGCGGAGTCCGACGATCTGGATCGTCCCGCCGGCGCCCCGGGCCGCCCCGCCCGCCCCTGGCCCGGCTCCGCCGCCGGCCGCGGCCGGTTGCATGCCGACCGCTGGCGGCACGGCGGCTCCCCCTCCCCCTCCTCGCAGTTTCGACCGAACCTCCGCCGGTGATCCGTATCGTCGACTACGGCTCCGGCAACCTGCGGAGCGTTCAGAAGGCGGTGCAGTCGCTTGGCTTCGACGCCGCGATCTCCGCCCGCCCGGAGGAGTTTTCGAAGGGCGACAAGCTGATCCTGCCCGGTCAGGGGGCGTTCGGCGACTGCGCCCGCGGGCTCGCGGAGAGCGGCCTTCGGGAGGTCGTGCTGGAACAGATCGCCGCCGACCGCCCGCTGCTGGGCGTCTGCGTCGGCCTGCAATTGCTGTTCGACGTTGGCCGGGAAGACGGCGACCACGAAGGCCTCGGCGTGCTGCGGGGCGAGGTGGTGAAATTCGAGGGCCCCGCCTTCGAGGGGCCGGACCGGGCCAAGATCCCGCTGATGGGCTGGTGTCCGCTGCTGGCGCCGGAGGGACGGTCGCTGGACGAGACGCCGGTCCTCCGCGGCCTCGGGCCGAACCCGCACGTCTACTTCGTGCACAGCTATCACGCTGCGGGCGTCGATCCGGCGGTCGTCGCCGCGGAAGCGGAGCACGGCGGCCGGTTCGTCGCCGCGGTGCACCGCGGCGCCCTCACCGCGACCCAGTTTCACCCGGAGAAGAGCCAGGCCGTCGGGCTCCAGATCCTCCGCAACTTCGCCACGCTCTGAATACGCCGCGCATGACGCCCCTCGAGATCCTCCCGGCCATCGATCTGCGCGGCGGCCGGTGCGTCCGGTTGCGGCAGGGCGATTACAACCAGGAAACCGTCTTCGGCGACGACCCGGCCGCGGTCGCGGCGGGCTTCGCGGCCGCGGGGGCGACGCGGATTCACGTCGTCGACCTGGACGCCGCCAAGTCCGGCGCCCGCACTAACGGGGAGCAAATCAAAGCGATCGTCGCCGCGGCCGCGGCCGGCCCCAACGGTCCGGTGCCGGTGCAGCTCGGCGGCGGGGTGCGGGACGGCGCGGCGATCGACTTCGCCCTGAACGAACTGGGCGTCGACCGCACCGTCGTCGGCAGCGCGGCCGTGAAGAACCCCGACTGGTTCGCCGCCGCCGCGGAAGCCCGCCCGGGTAAGCTCGTGCTCGGCTTGGATTACCGCGGCGGGGAGGTCGCCACCGACGGCTGGACCGAATCCAGCGGCCTGCCGGCGGTGGAGTTGGCCAAGCGGTTCGCCGGCCTGCCGCTGGGGGCGGCCGTCTGCACGGACATCGCCGACGACGGCATGATGGCGGGCATTTCCGACTCCGCCCTCAAATCGCTGGCCGTCTTCGCCGACCTCGGCCTGCCGGTGATCGCCAGCGGCGGGGTCAGCTCCGCCGACGAGGTGCGGAAGGTCGCGGCCCTGCGGCGGGAACACCCGAACGTCGTCGGGGCGATCGTCGGCCGGGCGATCTATGAGGGGGCGCTCACCGTCGAAGACGCCATCGCGGCCACGGCGTAGGGTCCGCTTTGCGGACCGTTTACGACAAGCTCGGACGAAGAAGATCGGTCCGCAGAGCGGACCCTACGGGGCGAGGGCGACCCGCAGGTCCATCACGTTGGTGTGCGTCGGGCCGGTTTTGAGCAGACCGCCGGTCTGCTCGAAGAACGGGTAGGCGTCGTTGCGGTCGAGGTACGGCCGCGGGTGCAGTCCGAGGGCTTTCGCCCGGGCGATGAGGGCGTCGTCGGCGACGGCGCCGGCGGCGTCGGTGGGGCCGTCCTCCCCGTCGGTGCCGCCGGAGAGGATCACCGCCCCGTTCAGACCGCCCGGGATGTCCCAGGCGGCGTCGACGGCGGCCAACACGAGTTCCTGATTGCGGCCGCCCTTGCCGGGATTCTCGCAGAGCGAGACCGTCGGCTCCCCGCCGGAGATGCGGCAGGCGGCGCCGGAGCCGGCGGCGACGTGCGTCCACGCCAGCAGTTTGCGGCCCTCTTCGGCGGCCTCGCCGGCCGACGCCGGGCCGACCCGGTTCACCTGATAGTCGTACGCCATCGCCGCCCGCCGGGCGGCGCCGGTGGCGTTCGCGTTGGAGCCGATCACCTCCGTCCGCACCGAGTCCGGTACGGTCCGCTCCTCCCCCTCCGCCGCTTCGATCCGGCGCCAGACGGCCTCTGGCAGATCGCTGCGGTCGGGGCAGTAACGGCGGAGCACGGCGAGGGCGTCCGCGGCCGTGGAGTGGTCGGCGACGGTGGGGCCGCTGGCGATGACGTCCAGCGGATCGCCGATCACATCGCTGATCGCCAGGCAGAGCGTCCGCCCGGCGCCGCTGGCCCGGCCCAGCCCCCCGCCCTTCACCGCGGAGAGGCGTTTGCGGACGGTGTTCAACTCCGTAATGTTCGCCCCGCGGCTCGCCAGCCGCTTCGTCACGGCGAGCTTGTCGGCCAGCGTGATCCCCTCGGCCGGGGCGACCAACAGGGCGCTGCCGCCGCCGGAGAGCAGCACAACGCACAGGTCCCGCGGGCCGCAGCCGCGGACCAGTTCGAGAATGCGGCGGGTGCCCTCCACCCCCTCGGGCCGCGGTTCGTTCGCCCCCGCCGGGCGGCCGGCGTGCAGGGTGAAGCCGGGCACGGGCCGGACGCAATCCGCCGGGACGTTCAGCCATCCGGTCAGCCGTTCGGCCCAGGGGCTGCCGGCTACAGCCTCCGCGAAGCCGGCGGCCATGCCCGCGCCCGCCTTGCCGGCGCCGACGACGATCAGCCGGTCCGCCTCGTGCGGCCGGAACCGCTCGTCGAGGATATGGAGCGTGTCCCCCGTCACCCGCACGGCGTCCCGCACCAGTCGGTCGGAGGCGACGGCGTCCACGCCGGCCCGCCAGATTGCGATGGCGTGTTCGCGGTTCGGGGTGAAAGACATCGGCAGCGGTGGAGGAGGCGTCCGGGACGCTTGAAGCGTCCGGGACGCTCGCCGTTCCCGCAAGCGGGATCACCCGGCGGGACGGATCGCCCGCAGGCGTTCCTCAAGAAACGCCCCCGCCGTCAACGCGCGGAACCGCTCCGGTTTCGCCCCGGGCAGGTTGAGCGGCGCGAGGTCCACGTCCGGCCGCGGGTGGCAGAAAAAGGGCATGCTCAGCCGGGCCTGCCGGGCCCCCTCGCCGGGCGGGTTCACCACGCGGTGCACCGTGCTGCGGATCACGCCGCCGGTGAGGTTCTGGAGCATGTCGCCGCTGTCCGCGACGATCTCGCCGGGGCGGGCGACGACCGGCAGCCAGCCGGAGCCGTCCCGGCTCTCGATCTCCAGCCCGGCCGCCGTGGCTTCGACCAGCAGGGTGAGGAGGTTGATGTCCGCGTGAGCCGCCGCGCGGGTCGCGGCCGGCGGGGCGTCGTCGGGGACCGGCGGATAGTGGATGAGCCGCAGGATGCTCTCGCCGCCGGCGATGCGGTCCGGCAGGAAGTCGCGGCCGAGGCCAAGGTCTTCGGAGACCGCCGCCGCGACCCGCACCGCCGCGTCCCGCAGAGCGGCGTACAGCGGTTCGACCGCGGCCCGAAACTCTTCGTCCGGCCAGACGTTCGGGCCGCCGGGCGCGTCGGCCTCCAGCGGACCGATCTGGAAGAACTCCTTCAAGTCGGCCGCCGCGGCGCCGGCGGCCCGCTCCCCGCCGGTGGCGGTGTAGCCCCGCTGGCCCAGCGCCCCAGGCACCTCGAAGCGACGCTTCTCCTCCTCCGGACGGGCGAAGAAGGCGGTGGCGGCCTCGTAGGCGGCGGCGATCAGGGCGTCGTCGACGCCGTGGTCGATCAGGGAGAAGAAGCCCACCTCCCGCAGCGCCGCCCCAATCTGCGACGGAGCCTCCGCGGCGCCCAGGGAGACCACGGGCACGGCCGGTTCGGGTGGGAGATTGCTCTGCAGATCGTCGCTCACAGCACCATCACCAGGCCGTCCAGGCGGTAAATCAGCTGGTAGAGGGTCACCACCGACTGGGCCGTCGGCACGGTCGGTTCGAGGGTGACCGAGAGATGCCGACCGCTGCGGGTGCGGCGAATCGTGAAGACAGGGTCTTCTTCAAGTTCCAGTTCGTCCCGCACCAGCGAGACCACCCGGGCCGCGAAGCTGCGGTCGTCGGCCCCGATGACCTTGAACAGGTACGGGCCGGGAAAGGAGTGCGTCTCGTTCAGCAACTCCAAGCTGGGCAGCCGGGCGGGGTCCAGCGGGGTCGGATCGGAGGCGGGGGAGTCGGACATGACGGTCGGCGGCAGGGACGGGGGGGGCCAGTATAGGCGCTGCCGTCACCCGCCGGCGCCGGCCGGTTGGAGCTCTTTCTTCACCCGCACGGCACCGTCCTCCGGCACGATGCCGGACCCGCGGCGGTCGGCCCACTTCTGGGTCAGCTCCGCGCCGAACAGGAAAATCAGGCTGGTGTAGTAGACCCAGACGAACACCATCGCCAACGACGCCGCCCCGGAGCCGAAGCTGTCCGCGAAGTTCGCCCGGCCCAGATAGATGCCCAGGCCGAATTTCCCCACCCAGAACAGCCCCGCGGTCACTAAGGCCCCGACGACGACGTCCTTCCAGGCGATGTGGGCGTCCGGCAGGAACTTGAACATCGCGCCGAACAGCGTGCCGACGACCAGCACGGTGAGGATCTCGTTCATCACCGCCAGGAACATGCCCCCGCCGCTCAGGCCGGTCGCCTCGCCGACCTTCGCCGTCATCCCCTGCACCGCGGCAGTGATGGTCAGGGAGACGATCAGCAGGAAGCCGACGCCCAAAATCATCGCCAGGGAGACCAGGCGCTTGGTAACGAAGTTCCACACGCCGCCCTTCTCCGGGTCCGGCATGACTTCCCAGGCGGTGTTCAGCGCGTCCTGCAGGGCGACGACGACGCCGGTGGCCCCGAACAGGATGCCGCCGAAGGTGAGAATCCACTTCCACGGGCTGGCGTTGCCCATCTGGGCGCTGTGGAGCATGGCGTCGATCTGCTCCTGTTCCTCCGGGCCGTCCAGCCCGGTGACGTTGCCGACCTGCTCCTTGATGACTTCGGAGCCGCCCGCCTCGCCGCCGGTCCCGGTGACGCCCGCGTACCAACCGACGATGGTGACCAGGAGCACCAGCAGCGCCGGCAGGGCGAAGACGGTGTAATACGACATCGCGGCGGCCAGCCGCATGCAGTTGTCGTCGATGAAGTCCGTCACCGCCGCTTTCGCGATGGCGAACAGCGACGAGTCGGTCTCGGGAGATGCGGGGGCGGTGGACATACTCGCAGTCTAAACCCGCCCCGCGCGGGTCGTCACCAGCCCCGCACGGGGCGGCTCCCCTTCTCTCCCCCCGAGAATTACGGTCGTGAAACTACGGTCCGCCGGCAGTGCGGCGGGGCACCGGTTCGCTCAACAGCGGGGAGAGCGGGGTGAGGAAGGCGGCGAGGGAACCCTCCACCGCGGGGCTGAAGGTCCGCATGGCCGGCTGTCCGATCGTGCCGGCCACCTGCACGCCCACCCACCCGGTCGACAGCGCCCGCACCAGCGGGATCCGCCAGGTCGTCGGGGCTTTCGAGTAGAACTGCAGATCGAGGCCGCCGTTCAGCCCGACCCGCCCGCGACCGACGAAGCTGATCGCCTCGCCCAACAGGTCGATCCGGCGGAAGGTCGCAGTTTCGTTAGCGAGATCGAATTGGGCGGCGGCGGAGTGGAACATCGTGGGGTCGTTCATGTTCACCGCCTTGAATAGGCGGAGCACGAGGTTCAGCTCGCCCAGGGCCGCGGGTTTGATCTCCAGGTTGCCGGAGCCGGCGACGGTGCGGGCGTCCGAGCCGCGACCGGCCAGGGCGAGACTGCCGCGGAGGTTGCCCTCCAGGTTCTTCGCCCCGCCCATCTGCTGCCGGGCGTACTCGCTGAGCTTGGCGCCGCTGAGTTCCGCGGCGAGCCGGTAGCTGGGACCGCGGCTGAGGTTCGCCGCCACGTTGGCCTGCAGCACGCCGCCGTAGGCCATCGCGGTGAGGCGGCGGCCGTCGGGGGCGTCCGGACTGCCGACCAGCAGTTCGTCCCCCCGCAACCGGAAGGGCGCGGCCACGTCCCGCAGCACGTGATCCAGCAGTTCGGCCCGGTCCGTCCGCAGTTCGCCGCCGAGGACCGCCCGCTCCCCGTCGTAGTGCCCCTCGCAGGTGACGGTCCCCCGGCCGAGCCGCACCGTCGGGCCCAGCTCCGCGACGTTGCCGTCGAGCGTCGCCGAGGTCCGCCAAGCGGCGGTCGTCGCAGCGGAGCCGTCGGCCACCCCGCGGAGTTGCAGCGAGGGCACGCGCAACCCGACCGGCCCCCGCAGGTTCAACGCCTCCGCCCCCTCCCGCAGGTCGTCGGAGAGGGCCGCCTTGAACGCCGGGCCGACGACGAAGCCGTCGCACGCCAGATCGTCCACCGAGAGAGCCCAGTCCCCGGCGGCGTCGTGCCGCAACTCCAAGCCGCCGGTCGTCCGCAAGGCGACGGGCGCCTCCCCGTTCCGATCGCGGTGGTGGAAGGCGAACCGTTGCAGCCGCAACGTGCCGCCCCCGGGAGTGCGGGCGGAGACGTACGAACCGGCGGCCTCGATCTCCTGCAGCGGGAGCGGGAACGCCTCCGGCGTGATCGCCGCCCCGGCGACGCGGAGGTCGGGCAGGTCGACCCGCGGCGACCGCCCGGGAGCCCAGGCGACGGTCGCCCGGAGATCGATCACGCCGCCGGAAAGGGCAAGTTCCTCCCACACGTCCCGGGCCCCCTCCGGCAAGGCGTCGTGCAGCGTTTGGTCCAGCGACACCCCGGCGGCGGTGACGTCCAGCGCCAACCGACCGGGTTTGCGTTGCGCGTCGAAGGCCGCCGAGGCGGTCAGCGTCGCCGGGCCGTGGGCGCCGCGGAGGTCCTCGAACCGCCAGACGCCCTCCCGCGAATCGAACCGCATCACGCCGCTGAGGCCGTCGATGGGATAAGGGAAGCACTCCGGCCGGACCGCGGCGTTCGCCACGTCCGCCCGCACCGTCCAGTGGAACGGCTGGTCGAACCCCGGCGGACGGTGCAGCGTGAGTTCCGCGTCGGCGAGGCCCTCCAGCGCCATGTGCTCCACCGCGGCCCGCACCGGCGGCGGGCAGGCGTCGCGGAACGCCCGGTTCAGCGGGGCCCCGACCACCTTCCCGGCGCCGCGGAACTCGAACGCCCGCCCCGGGTTCTGCACCCAGCCGCGAAAGGCCGCCGGCTGCCCGGCGACCGTGCCGCGGAAATCCAGCCGCAGCACGCCGTGCTCGTCCGTCCTGGCGAAGCCGCGAACGTTCCGCACGGGTACGGGGAACTTCTCCGGCCGGATCGCCCCCTCCAGCACGGCGAGGTCCAGCTCCGTGAGTTCCCACCGGTTCCGCAGCACGCCGTCCACCGTGGACGGGGCGGCCTCCAGCGTGGCGACGGTCACGTCCAGCACGCCGCTGGGGGTCAGGGTCCCGTGCAACTTGCGCAGGGCCTCCGGCAGACGGGGGCCGTCGTCCACCGAGACCGGGACGCGCTCCGCGGAGAACGTCACCCGACCGTCGAGCCCCAGCGGGGAGGGCCGAAACACGCCCTCCGCCCGGGCGACGGTTTCCCCGTGGCGGCCGGTCGCTTCGATCAATCGCACTTCGCCCTCCGCAATGCGAGCGACGCCCCGCACGCCCGAGAGCGGGAACGGCAGGAAGCGGTTGACGAGGGTGCCCTGCCGGCAGTTCACCGTGATTTCGTACTCCGGCACGGCGTCGAAGCCGTCCGCGGAGAGAGCGAACTCCGCGGAGAGGTCCCCCTCCAGCCCAAAGTCCGTCAGCCGGACCGGACCGCGGGGCGCCGGGGCCGCGGGCAGGCCCAGCGAGGGGACAGGCTGGGCGGAGACCACCCGCACCGGACCGCGACGCGGGTCGGCGTGCGGCGGGACCAACTCGCCCGCCAGCTTTCGTTCCACGGCGGTGAACTTTTCCTTCGCCGCCAGCAGCCCGGCCTGCAACTCCGGCGAGCCGACGGCGGCGTCCGCGAGCAGACCGCCGCCGAGCTCCAGTCCGCCCACTTCCCCGGCCAGCCGCCAGCGGCCGCGGTCCAGGTCGAAGGCCCCGTCGAACTGCACGCCGCCGCCCTCGGCAACCTCGGCGGCGTCCTCCCCCGCGACGCCGCCGGCGCCGCGAATGCGGTAGCTCCGGCGAGAGTCCGGCAGCAGGGAGACGTTCAGTTGGTGCAGCGTCGCGGCCAGCGGGCCATGCCCCGACGCTCCGCCCGGGTCGCGGCCCGCCTCGCCGTCGGGCTGCGTTTCGAACACCAGCCGCACGGTCGCGTCGCGGATCTCCCACGCCGGACAGGGCGGCGCCGGCTCCGGCGGGGTGAGCGGCAGCAAGTCCGCGAGATTCCACGTCCCGTCCGGCCGACGGACGAGCGTCAACGTCGGCCGCACGACGGTCAGCGACCGCACCTCGATGCGCTCGGACTCGCGGAACCGCTCCCGGTCCAGCGCGATCCGCATTTCCGGCACGACGATCGGCGGGCGGGCGCCCTCGGCGTCGGTCTGCGGGGCGATCGTCAGCCCGGTGACGAGGACGGTTTCGTCCCAGTTGAAGGACGCCGTCGCGACGCTGATCCGGCCGTGCGGAATCAGCCCCTCCAGCGCCTCGACGACCGCATCGCGGGTCATCGCGTCGGCCCGGTCCAGGTAGTACCAGCCGAGGCCCGCGCCGCCGGCCGCCAGCAGGGCGCAGAGCGCCGTCAGCCAGCGGACGGTGCGGCGGATCATCAAGGCGGCGTCCTGCCAGGCTCGGGCGGCGAGCGAGGGGGCGTCAGCCCCCCGTGCGTACGGAGCGTTCCCGGCGGCGCTGCCAGAGGTCGAGTCCCCCGACCGCGGCGGCGACGCACAGGGGGAACTCCCCGGGCAGTCGATAGCGAACGCTGCCGACGAACACCAGACAGACCGCCGCCAATCCCAGCACGGGGCCCCAGGTCAACGCCAACGCCCACAGCCGGTCCACCCCCCAGCCTGCCTGCTCTCCCCCGTCCCGCCACAGCCGCACGCCGCCCCAGACCGCCAGCCCGATCAGCGGCAGGAAAAACGCCGCGAACCCCGCTTTCAACGCCCGCCCCGCAACTCCGCCGGGCAGTCCGCCCACCGGCCACGGCCGCCAGAACCGCCCCTGCTTCACAACGGCCAGACGGGCGACCCGCAGCGGGTCCTCCAGCGCCGCCTCCCGGGCGGCCTCGCTGTAAAGTCGGTTCGACGCCAGTTCGTCCCCCAATGCCGCCGCCCGAAGCCTTTCGTCCTCCGTGAGCGGGATGAGCTGCGGGCCGAGCTGGCGGACGAACCGCAGTCGTGCGGGCGGCGAGGCCTCGCAGCAGAAGATTTTGAAGACCGGCCGGTCCTCCGGCGGCACGGCGCCCTCGTCGACGTCGAACCACGGGTTCCCTGCGACCGGGCGGTACGGCCCCTCGAACGCTGACGCCTCCGCGGGCGGCGGGTCGCGGAACCGCATATCGCTCGCCCCGGTCGCCTGGGGGCCGAGGGAGTCGTACAGCGTCGGCCCGCCCCAGGTCGTCGTCAGCACCGGTTCGCCCAGCACGCGCTGATTGCGAAGCGGCCAGGAGGCGAAGCCGACGAGAAAGGCCGCGGCGAACGCCCCCGTCCACGCCGCCCGCCGCAGGTCGCCCGCCTTCCACGCCAGTCCGAGGGCCAGCAGCGCGACGCAGGGCAGGAACGGCAGCCAAACCGGCCGCGTCAGGCAGGCTCCGGCCGTGGCCAGCCCGGCCCAGATCGCCGGCTCCCAGCGATTCGGCCGCCGGGCGTCGCCGATTGGTCGCCGCACGCACTCCGCCACGCCGGCCAGCGAGAGCGTCAGCAGGGCGGCGAACAGGCTTTCGCTCAGCAGCATCGTGCTGAATGCGACCGCGAGCGGGTTGACCGCCGCCAGCCACGCCGCCGCCGCCCCGACCCGCGGCCCGCCGATCGCGGCTCCCAACCGTCCCGTCGCCCAGACGGCCAGGGCGCCGCAGAGCGCGACGACGCACCGACAGAGCGCCGGCAGGAACCGTTCGGAAACCCAACCGGCCTGCTCCGTCAGCCAAAACGGCCCGGCCAGCAGGAGGGGAAACAGCGGGACCCTCATCGCCCGCCGCGGGTGCACGCCGCTGTCGACGGCGTAGTCGCGGCCCGCCGCGATGTCGGCGGCGAGGTCGAGATACCCTCCGGCGTCGCCGGCGACGACGTGTTCCCGTCCCTCGCCCGCCAGCTGCGCCTCGACCGCCGTTACGGCCGCCAGCCGCAGGAGGAGCGCCGTCGCCACAGCCCAGCCGACGCCGGGGAACGAGAGACGGGCGAGGCGTCCGGCCATCTCAGCCGGGCTCGATCGTATCCAGCTTTTCGATCCGCCGCAGGTGCCGGCCGCCGTCGAAGTCCTCCGTCAGCCAGACGGCGACGATCTTGAGAGCCTCGTCCTCCGACACCTGCCGGGCGCCGAGGCTGAGGCAGTTCGCGTTGTTGTGCCGGCGGGCCAGAGCGGCGGTCTCCAGGTTCCAGCACAGGGCGCACCGCACGCCCCGCAGCCGGTTGGCCGCCATCGCCTCGCCGTTGCCGCTCCCGCCGAACACCACGGCCCGATCGCACTCGCCGGTTTGCACCAGCCGGGCGGCGGGCACGACAAAATCCGGATAATCGACAGACTCAGCACAATGCGTGCCGCAGTCTTCGACCTCGTGGCCGGCAGCAGTCAGCAGCACCTTGACGGCTTCTTTGAGCGGGTAGCCGGCGTGGTCGGTGCCGAGGGCGATCTTCACAGGGTCGAAGAGGACTGACGGGAGCGGGAACGGAACACGCCGGCGCGGCGCTGCGGGGACCGGCACACAGGTGACCGTGCCGGCGTCACCTTGTACGGCGCCCGACCATCGAACCGCGACCCCAGAGTGCCGGAAGGGCGTTTTCAGGGTTTGGCGCGGGGGTTGCTCAGTAGGTCGATGTCCTATCCCGATGTCCAGACACCCCCGCAACCCGATGCACCGCCTGCCCCTCCGCTTCCTCACCGCCACCTCCGTCGCCGGGCTGACGCTCCTCGCGGCGCCGACTCTCCCTGCACAGATTTATGAAGGGACGACGGAGGCGACCGACGCTCCGGAACCGCGCTTCGGCATGTTCCGCGACCCCTCCGGCTACGAGGGCAGCGAAGTCCGTGATCCAGTGGACTACAACGGCGAATTGCTGGAAGCCAAGGACGGCGAGTTGACGCTCTCCCTCTGGAAGGGCGTGAACGGATCGGAAGCCTTGGAGGTCGCGACGGAGGGCGACTATCCGGCCGACGAGGTGGAAGCCAACCTCCCGGCCGACGGACTCGGCGACGACTTGCCGGAGCCGGTGCGAGTCGCCGTGCGGGACGGGGCCGACGTCTATCTGAACGGCCGCCGGGCCAAGCTCTCGGACCTGCGTCCGGGGGACCGCATCCGCGTCCGCGCCGTCGACGCCGACGGCACCGACGTGCAGAAAATCGTCGCGTTGCGGACGGACGATATCCGCATGGACGACGGGTTGCAGATTCATCCGGACCCGGAGATCGACGACCCCGCCTCGCTCGCCCCGGCCGACGGCGACGAGGACGACGCACCCTCGCCCGAAATCGCCCGGGCCGCGGAGACCGGCGTAACCACCCCCGGCGGCGGCGGCTTCCAGGACGCCCCCAAGACGAACGCCACCGGCAAGACCCGGGAGAACCTCGAGAACCCGGACCGCGGCGTCGTGGTCGACCCGAATCGCGCGCCGCAGTCGGCAATGGCCGGCGCCGGCAGCCCCGGGTTCGGCTTCGCGATCGCGGACAGCCCGGGCGAGGGCGTGCTGGTGGTCGAGTTGCAGCCGGGCGGCCCCGCCGACGAAGCCGGGCTCCGAGACGGCGACTTCCTGACCCAACTCGCGGGGCGATCCCTGACCGTGCCGACGGACGTGAAGGCGGTCGCCGATCGGGCCCTCAGCGGCGAGGAACCGCAGACGGTCAGCGGCGTCGCCTGGCGCGACGGTAAGGAGTTGCAGTTCGAGATCACGCCGTCCCCGGACGCCCGCGACTACTACGGCAGCTCCGCCGGGGCCGCGTTCTCCGAGGACGATCTCAACGTGAGCCCCACCCTCGGCGCCCGCGTGCGGAACAGCGACGGAACCGGCGTGGAGGTGGTGGCGGGTTACCCGGCGAACGCCGGTGCGGGCGTCGCCCCCCGGACCACCGGGTACGCTCCCGGCGGTTACGCCCCGGGCGGGGTCGCCCCGGGTGGTTACGTGCCGGGCGCCGGGCTGTACCCGGGCGTCCTCCCCGGCACGCCCAACGGCGGCAACGGCAACGGCGGCAACGGCAACGGCGGCAACGGCAACGGCGACAACGGAACCGGGAACAACGGAACCGGTACGATGACGCCCGGCGCGACTGACAGCAGCCCCGGCCTCGCCAACGACGACTCCGTCACCCCGGCCGGCAGCCTGTCGAACACCGGCCAGACGATCGATACCACCGGCGCCGACGCCAACGTGCCCGGCGTCTCTGGCACCAACGCCACCGGCACCAACAAAACCGGCACCAACAACACCGGGACCAACGCCACCGGGACCAACGCCACCGGGACCAACGCCACCGGCACCAACGCCACCGGCACCAACGCCACCGGCACCAACGCCACCGGCACCAACGCCACCGGCACCAACGCCACCGGCACCAA
>NZ_JBINJD010000069.1:0-26085 GCF_043951915.1 Alienimonas sp. DA493
GGGCTGACGCCCACCGCTCGCCCTACGAAAGCGGTCGCCCCGCCCACTCCGGCGCCGGCTGCGGATCGGGGGTGAGGTCCGTGAAGTCGGCGATCAACCGCTCCTCGTCCTGCTCCAACCGATAGAGCCGTCCGCCGCGAGTGAAGATCACGCCGCCGCGCTGATCGCGGCCGGACCAGTCGGCGTCCGGCAGGAGGTCGCCGCCGGTATGGATCGGGGCGTCGGACGGGGTGGTACACCGTGAGGGGCGAACTTCCAGTCCGTCCGCAGGGTGCTGGGGATGGACGTCAGCGGGGTTGAAGCGGGCGACCAGGGATCGCGGGCCGTCCCACCGCCCGCCGCCGTAATACGTCGTTCCCTGCGGCCACAACGCTACGGCTTGGAGCCACGGGACGCGGCTGACCGCAGTCCAGGCGTGGGTGTAGCTGCTCTTAAACTGGTAGGCGGAGTGTTTGCTGATGAACGCGACCAGCAACCGCCCGTCCGGCGAGAGGTCGCAGGCAGGTTCGTAGATCCGCCCTTTGATCCACGCCCCGTGTTCGAAGACGTCGCGGTGGGTGTCCCAGCCGATGACGTGGAACCATTTTGACGGACCCCGTCGCAGGATCACGGCCCGGTCGGTGTCGGCGGCGGTGAGGACGAACAGGGAGGGCATCGCGGCGGACGGACCCTCCCCGTCGGATTGCGGTTCGCTCAGGCCGCCCGGCGGGCGCCGTCGGGGAGGATGAGGCCGCGGGGGCGATCCTCCGCGGCGCCCAGTTCCTCGGGGGCGGGCAGTTTGAAGATCGCCGGTTCGTCGCGGAGGTCCGCGGCGACGGCGTCCTCCATCTCCCGCAGCAGTTCGCGGATCATCGCCCCGGACCTGTTCGTCTCCTCGCGCCAGCGGCTGCGGGCGCGGTCGAACAGGTCGTCGCGGGCGGCGACGGCGGCGGCCCGGCGGAGCAGCTCCTCCTCGCGGGCCGCGGCGGCGGAGCGGCGTTCCGCCTCCCAGCGGGTGAGCAGGCGGCGTTGCGTCTCCAATTCCTCCGCCTGATGGGCGAGCGTCCGCTTGGCCTGCTCCAGGTCGGCGGCCCGCCGGCTCAGCGACTCCTCCCGCTCGCCGAGGTACGCCACCACCCGCCGCCGGCTTTCCTCCAGCCGCAGACCGACCGGGGCGCTGGGCCCGGCGTCCTTCAACCGCGGCAGTAACTCTTCGACGGCAACACGAAGCGTCAATGTCTCCCGGTGGGCGGCTTCCAGTTGTTCGCGTAACTCCGCCAGACTCTTTTCGCGGGAGTCAAGGGCGGCAGCGCGGGCGTCGAGCGTCTCCCGGTCCTTGGCGACCGCGGCGGCGCTCTCCTGCCGGGTCAGTTCGAAGGCGGCGGCGTCGTCCGCGACGGCGGCCCGGCGGGCGGCGAGGTCCGCGGCGGCGGCGGCACGGTCCTCGGCGGAGCGGGCGGCGTAGCGGGAGAGCGATTCCTCCCGCTTGTCCAGCAGCTCGCGGAAGCGGTCCAGCCCGCGGCGGCGGCCGTCGGCGATCTCCGCGGCCCGCACCATCGCGGTCCGGGCCCGCTGCACCCGGGCGTCGAACTCGCCGCGGGCCTGCCGCAGCTCCTCGGCGGTGCGATCGAGGTGGGCCTTGCGGAAGTTCAGCCGGTTCTCCAGCACGGCCCGCTCCTGTTCGAGCAGGTCCCGGGCGGCGATCTGGTCTTCCTCGAACGCCCGCCGATCGGCGGCGAGGCGGTCGCGGTCGCTCTCCAGTTCGGCGGCGTCCTCGGTCAGCTGATCCCGCAGACGGTCCAGGGCGCTGCGTTCGTCGGCCAGCCGGCTCTCGGCGGCCCGGCGTTCGGCCTCCCAGGCGCTGCGTTCGGCGGCCCGTTCCTCCTCCCAGGCGGCCCGTTCCGCGGCCAGTTCCCGCTCGTGGGCGGCGCGGCGGTCGTCCAACTCGCCGTCGCAGGCGATTTTGGCGGCTTCGATCTCCGCCTTGGCCCGCTCCCGGTCCGCGGCGAAGGCGGCCCGGTCCCGTTCCAGATCGGAGAGGAACCGCTCGGCGGCGGCGGCCCGCTCGTCGGCCTCACGGCGGCGGTCGGCGGCGGCTCGTTCGCGGTCGGCGGCCCGGGCGTCGCGGTCGGCGGCGGCGGCTTCGCGGCGGGCGACCTCGGCCTCGGTCCGCTCTTCCCGGGCCACGACGGCGGCCTCGCGACGGGCGACGGCGTCGCGGCGTTCGGTCAGCGTGAGGGCCAGCGCCCGCAGCTCCGTGGGGGAGAGGGAGCCGGCGTCCCGCTGGAGGCGGGAGAGCAGGTGGTCCGCTTCCGCTTCGGAAAGGGCCGCGGCCTGGTCGGGCGGCGTCGTCGGGGGGGGAGCGGACATCGGCGGGCCGGGCGACGGGGGGACCCTCGCCGGATAGCACACCGGCCGCGGCGGCGCACAGGGCAACCCCGTTCGAGGCCGCGGCCCCGGGGCTCGCCGCCTCGCGGCGACGGCGAACCGAAGACGGCGCACGCGAAAACCGCCGCGGGTCCCTCCGCGACGGCTTCTTCACCGCCGGCCCGGGACGGAACCCGGGCGGGGTGGCTTCGCGATGAACTTGCTCCGCCGGACGCGGGCGTCCGGCGGAGGAGGCGGGGCCTCAGGCGTGGCTGTCCAGCATGGCGGCGAACTTGCTCTTGTCCGCGACGCCGACCACGCGGTCGACGACTTCGCCGTTCTTGAACAGCATCACCGTCGGGATCGAGCTGATGTTGTGGCTGCTGGCGACCTGGGGGTTCTCGTCGGTGTTGAGCTTGCCGACGCGAACCTTGCCCTCGTACTCGCCGGCCAGCTCTTCGATGGTCGGGCCGATCATCTTGCAGGGGCCGCACCACGGGGCCCAGAAGTCGACGAGAACCGGGGTGTCGGCGGCCAGCACTTCGTCCTGGAAGTTGCCGTCGGTGAAAGTCTGAACGGCCATGAGATCGCTTTGCGTTTGGGCGAGGAATACGCCCGGGAGAGATGCGAACGCCGTGCCGATCGTCCGGGGCGAATCGAGGGCGGTCGGCGGCCGCTCGCGGTGGGCGGGATGTTAGGTCGCCAGCGGGCGGCGTCAAATGAGTTGGGCGACCGCCGCGAACGCGGCGCCCACAGGCTTTCGCCGCGACGCCTCCGGCGAAAGACTGGGAGCATGACGCCCCCCCGCCCCGCCGCCGCCGCGCTGTTCGCCGGGGTCGGTTTGGCGGTCGGGCTGCTCGTCGGGCCGCCGGCGGGCGCCGGAATGGCAGTCGGGGCGAATCGCACTCCCGTCCAAGACGAGCCCGCCCGACAAGACGACCCCGACCAAGGCGAGGGCGACGCCGCCACGACCGCCTCGGACGACGTGGCGCCGTCCGAGGTCCCCGATCGGGCGGCCGACGACCGCTTCGCCATCGTGCGGGACGACACCCTCGGCGTGCAGCCGGCGGAGGGGGCGCTGTACGAAGCGGTGTTGGACGAACTGCGGGTCGCCGACCCGGCGGCCCTCGAAGCGGAGGCGATTCGCTTTCGGGAGCAACGGCGGGAGGCCCTGAACCTGCCGGAGAGCCGCGACTTCCCCGCGTTCCCGGATCTGTTCAACAACCCCGAGACCTACCGCGGGCAGGCCGTCACGCTGATCGGGCAGGCCCGCAAGATCACGGAGTACCCCGCCGGCCCCACCGCGGCGGACCCGGACGAGACCCGGGTCGAACTGTGGGTCTACACGGACGACTCGCAGACGAACCCGGCGGTGGTGGTCGCCCTGGCGGCGCCCGGGTTGCCGCGGGGGGACGACCTGCTGGAACCGGTCAAGGTGACCGGGCGGTTCTTCAAACGGTGGGGCTACGAGGCCCGGGACGGGAAGGTCCGAATCGCCCCGCTGATTCTCGCGGAGCGGGTCGAACCGGTGCGGGCGGTCCAACCGCCGCCCGCGACGCCGTTCGTGCTCGCGCTGACCGCGGCGGTGGCGGTGGTGGGCCTCAGCGCCGGCGTGTGGGCCTGGTGGTTGCGGCCGAAGCGGCGGAAGGGCACGGTCGCCGCCGGCGGGGGCGAAACGCCCGACCTGGGCGGCTTCACCCCGCCCCCCGAAGACGAGCCCGAGTTCCCCCGTGGCGAATGACCCCGAACGACCCGCCCCCCGCCGCCCGCTGGCGGCGCCGCTGGGGCGACCGGTGCGGCTGGCCTGTCTGATCTCCGGCGGCGGGCGGACCGTATTGAACCTGCACGAGCAGATCGCCGCGGGGGCGTTGGAGGCGGAGATCGTGTCCGTGCTGGCCTCCCGGGAATGCGCCGGGGTGGTGCGGTGCGAGGAGGCGGGGCTGTCGGCGGAAGTCGTCGCCCCCCGATCGTTTCCCGACGTGGCGGCCTTCGGCGAGGCGGTTTGGAGCCGGGTCGAGGCGAGCGGGGCGGACCTCGTCGTGCTGGCCGGGTTCCTGTCGCGGTTGCCGATTCCGGAGCGGTGGGACCTGCGGGTGTTGAACATTCACCCCTCGCTGCTGCCGGCGTTCGGGGGGGCGGGGATGTACGGCGACCGGGTGCACCGGGCGGCGCTGGCCCGGGGGGTGACGGTCAGCGGGTGCACGGTGCACCTGGTGACGGAGGAATACGACGCCGGGCCGATCGTGCTGCAATCGGTCGTGCCGGTGGAGCCGGACGACGACGCCGACGCGCTGGCCGCCCGGGTGTTCGACGCGGAACGCGAGGCCCTGCCGGAAGCCGTTCGGCGGTGGGCCTCGGGGCGGTTGGAGGTGAGCGGGAACCGGGTGCGGACCCGCTGACGGGCGCGCCGCCTAACGGCGACGGCGAACCGGGGGGGCGTGTGAGAGGGGCGGTTACCGCCGCTTCGAGAGCGTCCGTTCGAGCCGGTCGAAGGCGAACTGGACCAGCAGCGCCATCACGGCGGCCGGGATCGCCCCCTCCAGCACCGGGCCGATGTCGTCACGGCGGAGGCCGGTGAAGATCGGTTCCCCGTAGCCGCCGGCGGCGATGAACCCGCCCAGCGTCGCCGTGCCCACGCAGATCACCGCCGCCGTCTTGATGCCGGCGAAGATCGACCCCAGGGCCAACGGCAGTTCGATCCGCCACAACCGCACCGCCGGCGGCAGGCCGAGGGCCCGGGCGCTCTCGCGGGTCGCTTCCGGGATGCCGGTCAGCCCGGCGTGGGTGCCCCGCACCACCGGGAGCAGCGAATAGAGGAACAACGCGACCGCCGCCGGGGCGAATCCCAGCCCCAGCACGGGGATCAGGAACACGAACAGCGCCAGGCTGGGCACGGTTTGCAGCAGCCCGGTGGCGCCCAGCACCCAGGCCCCCGGCCGGGGACGCTTCGCGGCGAAGACGCCCAGCGGGACGGCGGCCAGTAGGCCGCAGCCCAGCGCCGTGACGACCAGCCCGAGGTGCTCCACGGTGCGGGCCGCGATCCGCTCGAACAGGCTCGGGGCGGCGGGGACCGGGATGGAGGGATACCGCTCCGCCAGCAGTTCCCCGGCGGCGACGGGCTCCGGCACGCCCTCGCCGTCGACCCGGGCGTTCAGGGCGATCATCGTCTCCTCGTCCAGAGTGCCCTCCAGCCGGCGGATCGCCTCCAGTGCCGCCGGGGCCTCGTCGGCGAGTTCCGCCCGGTACAGCAGCACGGCGCTGTAGTCCGGGAAGAACCCGCGGTCATCCTCCAACTGCCGGATCGAGGCCCGGCTGAGCTTCGCGTCGGTCGTGTAGAGCTCGATCACGTCCAGGGCGCCGCTTTTCAGCCCGCTGTAGGCGGCCTCGTGCTCCAACCCCGTCACGGCGGTCTGCGGCAGCCGGTAGGCCCGCTGCAAGCCGCTCCAGCCGTCGTCCCGTTCGAGGAACTCGAAGTTGAACCCCAGCCGCAGCCCGGGGTGCTTCCGCAGGTCGGAGATCGTGCGAACGTCCAGCTCCTCGGCCCGCTCCTCCGTCATCCCCAGGGCGTAGCCGTTGGCGAAGCCGAGCGGGTCGCTGATCTTCAGCCCCAGCGGGGCGACGGCGGCCCGCATCTCGGGCAGCGTGGTCAGCTCCGGCCGCTGGAGGATGTCGCGGACGAGGGTGCCGGTGTACTCCGGGTAGAGGTCGATCTGCCCTTCCGCCAAGGCCTTCCAGGCGGTCTGCGTGCCGCCGAGGGCGGCGTCGTGGGTGACGATCGCCCCGGCGTCCCGGGCCAGCTGGGCGGCCAGCTCGCCGAGCACGACGGACTCCGTGAACGCCTTGGAGCCCACCCGGACCCGCGGCGCCTCCTCGGCGGAAAGCGGCGCGGCGCAGGGGCCGGCGAGGCCCGTGATCAGCACGGCGGCGAGCAACGAACCCCTCACGCCGGCAGCCCCCGCTGGGCGGTGACGAACCGTTCGACGAACTGATCCGCCGGGTCGTCCCGCAGGGCCTCGTACGGTCCCCGCTGGGCGACGCGGCCGCCGGAGAGCAGCACGAGGTCCGGGCTCATTCGGGCGGCCTCGGCGAGGTCGTGGGTGACGATCACCACGGTTTTCTTGAGGGCGGCGAACAGCTCGACCAGTTCGCCCTGCAACTCGTCGCGGACGATCGGGTCCAGGGCGCCGAGCGGTTCGTCCATCAGCAGGGCGTCGGGCTCGCAGAACAGGGCCCGGATCAGCCCGACCCGCTGCCGCTGGCCGCCCGACAGCCGCGACGGGCGGCGGTCCAGCAGGTCGGGGTCGAACCGGCAGAGCATGCAGAGGGAATGCAGCCGGCTCTCGATCCGGTCCCCCGACCAGCCGAGGTGCCGGGCCAGCAGGGTGACGTTGCCGCGGGCCGACAGATGCGGGAACAGGCCGCCGTCCTGGATGACGTAGCCGACGCGGTGCCGCAGCGCCCGCAGCGCCGCGGTGTCGGGCGGCGGGAGCGGTTCGCCGTCGGCGGTGACGAGGCCGGCGTTCGGGCGGAGCAGGCCGATCAGGAGCCGCAGCACCGTCGACTTCCCGCACCCGCTGGGGCCGATCAGCGCTGTGGTCCGGTTCGGCTCGAACGTCAGGGAGAGCCCATCGAGCACCGTCGTCGGCTCCACGCCGCGGCGTCCCCGCCCGAAGGTTTTGGTCACGTCGGCGAGCGCGAACATCGGGCCGGGCGGACGGGCGGGAGGCGACCCCGGCGGAGCGGGACGGGGGCGAACGGTAATCACGCGACGGCCCGCGGGCGAGACCGGCCGCACGCCGGATCCGACGTCCGGGGACCGGCCCGCCCGTTGACCGGGCGATGGGGGCGGCTCTACCGTCTCGGCCGCCCGCCCGGCCCGAACGTTCCGCATGACCGCTTCTCCCGCCCCGGGCGCTCCCGGCTCGCCCGCCGCCGACCCGGACCGCCCCCGGTGGTTCGAGACCCCCCGCTTCCGCACGGGCGTGCTGACGTTCGTGGCGATCCTGTGCGCGGTGGAATTCGTTTACGCCGTCTTCAAGCGGGAAAACGACTACCGGGTCTACCTCAACTTCGGCGCGGACTTCCTCGCCGGGGAGCCGTACCGCAGCCCGGGGAACTTCTACCCGCTGGCCCGCTGCGCGTTTCAGGGGGCGATCGCGGCGCTCCCGGTGCGGGTCGGCAAGGCGTTGGTCTACTCCGCGGCCCTGCTGACCGTCTGGGCCACCTGGCGGGTGTGGGAACGCCTCGCCGAGCGGCAGGACGGCCCGCTGGCGCCCCCCCGCCGGTTCGCCGCCGCGGCGCTGGCCGGCGCCGTGCTGTTCCCCTTCCTCCTGCGGGACCTCGACGAGTGCGGCCTGCAACTGCTCTGCCTCGGCATGCTCACCGCGGCGGGGGCGGCGATCGCCCGGGGCCGAGCCTGGCTGGGCGGGCTCTGGCTGGCGGCGGCGATCTCCTTTCGGGTCACGCCGCTGCTCTTTCTTCCCCTCCTGGTGTGGAAGCGGGAGTGGCAGGCCGCAGCGGCGACGGTCGTGGGTCTGATCGCCCTGAACCTCGCCCCGGCCCTCTATCTGGGTTGGGACGAAGCGGTGGAACAGAACAAGGCCTGGGTGACGCACGTCACCACAGTGCTGGGCGACTCCCCGGACGCCTACCCCTCCCCCGGCGAGATTGAAGCCCCCAAGCACCAGAACGTCGGCCTGCGGGCGGCGCTGGCCCGGCTGCTGGAGACCTACGAACCGGGCCACCCGCTGTATCTCGATCACCCGCTATTTGTGCAGTTCGGGGACCTCGACGCCCCGACCGCCCGCAAAGCGATCTACGCCGTGATCCTGGCGATGGGCGCCGCGGTCGCCTGGCGGATGCGGCGCCCGTGGCGGACGACTTGGCCGCCGGCGCTCTCCTCCGAGTCGCACGACCCGTTCGCCCGGGACTGGGCGGTCGCCTGCCTGTTCGCGGCGCTGCTCTCGCCGGTCTGCTGGAAGCACCACACCGTGCTGGCGTTGCCGGTCGTGTTCCTCGCCGGGCGGCGGCTCGTCGCGGGGGCCGAGACCCGCGGTCGCACGGTCGCCTTCTGGCTGTCGGCGGCGGCGATCTGGGGCGGACGGAAGTTCCTGCTGGGCGACGACCTGGCGCTCGTCTGGTTGTCGTACAACTTCGACACCCTCGCCCTGCTGACGTTCGGGGCCCTGTGCCTGTACGCCCCAAAGAACCCTCGCAACGCCGAGGCCCCACGGGGCCTCAGCGTTCCGGCAGAAACTGCCTGATTGCACGCGGCGCTGGGCGGCGTCATGGTGAGACCGTTCGCCCCTCCCAACGGTTTCGCCCGATGCTTCGTCGGTGTGTCTGGACGCTTTTTGCGGCGTCGCTCTGCCTCGCCCCCGCCCTCGCCGCCCCGGTGGACGCCGGTCCCGTTGAGCAGGGCGACGCCGGCTCGGCGGCGAAGCCGAACGTCGTCTGGTTCATGGCGGACGATCTCGGCTACGGGGACGTCGGCGCCTTCGGGGCGACCGCGGTGCCTACGCCGAACATCGACGCCCTCGCCGCCCGCGGGATGAAGTTCACGGACTTCTACGCCGGCAGCACCGTGTGCGCCCCCAGCCGCAGCGTGCTGATGACCGGCCTGCACACCGGTCACACCCCCATCCGCGGCAACGCCCGCGTCCCGCTGGCCGACGGCTACGTCACCGTCGCGGAGACCCTCCAGGACGCCGGCTATCGCACCGGCCTGTTCGGCAAATGGGGCCTGGGCGAACCCGGCACCGAGGGTACACCCAACAAGCAGGGCTTCGACGAGTTCTTCGGCTATCTCAACCAGCACCACGCCCACAACTACTACCCCGCGTTCCTGTATCGGAACGAGGAGGTCGTCCCGCAACCGAACGTGGTGCCGGAGGGCGCCGCGGGCCGCGAACCGCTGTTCGGCGTCGGCTACGCCACCAAGAAGGGCGCCTACAGCGCCGAGGTGATCCACGAGGAGGCGTTGCAGTTCGTGGAGGACCCCGCCGAGGGGCCGTTCTTCCTCTACTACGCCAGCACCCTGCCGCACGCCAACAACGAGGCCCGCCGTCGGCCCGGCGGCGGCTCCGAGGTGCCCGGCCTGCAGTACGACACCGAGACCGCCGACCGCTACCTGCCGGACTACGGCGCCTTCGCCGACCGCGACGACTGGGACGACGCCACCAAGGGCCACGCCGCGATGATCGCCCTGCTGGACAAGCAGGTGGGCGAACTGGTCGCGAAGATCGACGATCTCGGCCTGACCGAGAGCACGCTGATTATCTTCACCTCCGACAACGGCCCCCATAAAGAGAGCGGCCACGACCTGAGCCAGTTCGACGCCACCGGCCCGCTGACCGGCTTGAAGCGGACGTTGACCGAGGGCGGCATCCGCGTGCCGACCATCGCCTGCTGGCCCGGCCACGTGCCGGCCGGCACGACCAGCGACCACGTCGCCTACTTCGGGGACTTCTACGCCACCGCCGCCGACCTCGCCGGCACGGAGACCCCGCCGGGGCTGGATTCGATCAGCTTCGCCCCCACCCTCCGCGGCGACGCGGACCGGCAGGAGGAGCACGATCACCTTTACTGGGAGTTCTACGAGCAGGGTTCGAAGCAGGCCGTCCGCATGGGGAACTGGAAGGCGATCTTCCGCCCCCTCGGCTCCAAGACCCCGGCCCTGTACGACCTCAGCACGGACCTCGCCGAGCAGCACGACGTTGCCGCGGAGCACCCGGAGATCGTCGCCCGGATGATCGAGATCGCCGCCGCGGAGCACGTGCCCGACCCGCAGTGGAAGCCGAGCGGGAAGGTCTCGAACCCGACCGGATCGAAACCGAAGAACCAGGCGACGCGATGACCCCCGCCCTGCTCGCCGCCGCCCTGCTGGCCGGTTCCCCGACGACGGCGGCCCCCGCCGTGCAATTGGGGGGGCTGTTCGACGGCCTGTTCGGCGACGCCGAACCGGTCGACGCCCCGGAGCGGCCGGAGAGCGGCAGCGGGCTGACGCCCGAAAGCGGCAGCGGCCTGCGGTTCGAGTCCGGCAGCGGCCTGGGCGGCCGGTTCGACGGCCGCCCGGGAAGCGCGGCGCCCGTCCAGAGCGGCAGCGGGATACGATTCGAAAGCGGGAGCGGCCTCCGTCGCGGCTTCGACCCGCCGCCGGAGGGGGCGTACGACAACCCGCCGCGTTTTGCCCCGCAGTCCGGTTCTGGCCGCATTCAACTCAGCCCGGGCTCCAGCAGCGTCCGTCGGGTCATCGAGGACGGCAGCGGATGGATCGAAACCGGGAGCGGTTGGGTCCGTAACCTCGAGTCGGGCAGTCGTTCGATGACGTACGAACAAATGGCGGGCCTTGAGCCGCGGGAAAGCGGCAGCGGCGTCGAGTCCGGCAGCGATCTGTTCGGCGGGCGGCCGAATCCGTTCGGGCGGCCGTCCGAACGGCTGTCGAACGATCCCGGCGTGATCGCCCCCCCGCCGCGACCGCGGACGGCGGCCCCGCGGAGCCGGGCCGAGTTGGGCGGCGGGTTCGACCCCAACGAGCTGCCATCGCCGGGCGACGCCCCGCCGCCGCCGCCGCCGCCGTCCAACGACGCCCGGGTGCATGCGTTGCTGGTCTCGCTGGGCTGGATCGCGGCGCTGGTCGCCGGCGGGATCGCCGGCTACCTGCTGGGCCTGAGCCGCGGAGCGGAGCGCCGCCGCCGGAGCCTGGAGCCGCGGCAACTCGACTTGGCCGGGGAGGTCGCCGAGACGGCCGACTCCCTCATGGCCGCCGCCAACGCCGGGGAGGCGGGGCGGTTCGAAGCCTGCGTGGATCGGCTGCGGGAACGCGTCGGCCGCACCGCCGTGCTGCTGGACGACCGCTCCGCCGCCGCCGTGCGAAATCTCGTCGCCGCCGCGACGACCGGTTCGCCGACCGAACCGCAGGCCGACCGCGACGCCCGCCTGCAATCCGCCTACGACGGCCTCGTTGTCGCCCTGCGTCGCAGCGTGCGGGGCGGGTAATATTGCTCCCCTCGCCCCCCTTTTGGGGGAGAGGGGTTGGGGGTGAGGGGGCTGTGACTGACGGATGCTATTCCCCGTCCGCTCCCTGTTCTCGTCGGTCACGTCACCGCATGAGCGGAGGCCGGCGAACCGTTCCCCACCCTCACCCCCGGCCCCTCTCCCTCAAGGGAGAGGGGGGAAGAAGAGTCACGCCGCGAGCTTCTCCCACTGCCGGCGGACCCGGCTCAGGCCGACGCCGCAGACCTCGAACTCGTCCGCCAGCCGGAGCAGCACCGGGCCGTCCGCTTCGTCCGGCGGAGCGTCCGCGGCGGTGCGGTAGGCCGCCTTCCCCAGCGAGGCCACGTCCAGCAGGGCGTCGGCGGCGTTGCGGCGCCGCAGACGCTCCGGATAGACGCCGGTGAGGAACAACGCCACGTCCCCGGCATGACGAAAGCCGTCCCGACGGGGACGGCCTTCGCGTTGATCGGCTTCCTGGAGCATCCCGGCGACTTGTTCGATCCGGGCCCCGTCCGGCGTGCGGAGCCGGAAGATCGCGTCCCACTTGGTGAACCTCACCAGCAGGTCGCCGAGGTAGTCCGTCAGCGACGGGTCCGCCACCCCCAGTTCCGCCTGAAAGGTGTTCTCGACCAGCCCGGCGAAGAACCGCTTCAGGGCGTCCGCCCCGGCGACGATGCGGGACTCCGGGCGGGGCCCGGGATCGGGCGGACCGGGCGGCGGCGGGGCGGGCGACATCGGCGGGTCTCCGGTCGTGTGGGGAACGCTAGGCGTGAGCCTTCTGAACGGAACGCGGCGGGCGCAGCCTCAACCGTAGGTCCGGACCGCCGGGACGGTCAATCCGCGTTTCCCCCAACGTGCGTCACGCCGCGGCCCCGTGGGGTCGCGGCGTGACGGCCGGATCACGCCTTGGCGCTGGCCGCCTCCAGCGCCCCGCCGATGTCCTTGATGAGGTCGTCGGCGTCCTCGATCCCGACCGACAGGCGGATCAGGTGCTCGTTGATCCCCCCGGCCCGGCGGGCTTCCTCGCTCATGCTGGCGTGGCTCATCAGGAAGGGGTACTGCCACAGGCTCTCGATGCCGCCCAGCGATTCGGCGAGCATCACCAGTTTGGTGCCGGTCAGGGTGTTCTGGGCGAACTGCATGTCGCCGGCGGTTTCGAACGACAGCATCGCCCCGAAGCCGTCCTGCTGGCTCTTCGCCAGTTCGTGCCCTGGGTGATGCGGCAGGCCGGGGTAGTGCACCTTTTCCACGGCGGGGTGCTGGTCGAGGAACTTCGCCACGGCGAGGGCGTTCTCCTCGTGCTTCTTCATGCGAACGCCCAGCGTTTTCACGCCCCGCAGCGTCAGCCAGCAGTCGAACGGGCTGCCGCCCAGGCCGAGGGCGTTGCAGGCGAAGGCGATGCCCTTGGCGTACTCCTCGCTGCCGGCGACCACGGCGCCGGCGATCACGTCGGAGTGCCCGTTGATGTATTTGGTGGTGGAGTGCACCTCCACGTCCACGCCCAACTCGATCGGCCGCTGCAGGGCCGGGGAGAGGAACGTGTTGTCGGCGATCGTGAACAGGCCCTTTTCCTTGGTCACTTTGACCAGCGCCCGGACGTCGTGGACGTTCATCAGCGGGTTGCTGGGCGTCTCGATCCAGAGGGCCTTGGTGTTCTCCGAGACCGCGGCGGCGACCTCGTCCGGGTCGGAGAGGTTCACGAAGGAGACCCGCACGCCGCGCTTGGGCAGCACGTCGTGGAACAGGCGGTAGGTGCCGCCGTAGATGTCCCGGCCGGCGATCATGTGATCGCCGCTGTTGAGCAGGTGGCAGGCCAGGTCCACCGCGGCCATGCCGCTGCAGGTTACCCGGCAGTCGACGCCGCCGCAGAGGCTGGCGAGGTTCTCCTCCAGCGCCCGGCGGGTGGGGTTGGCGCTGCGGGTGTAGTCGTAGCCGCGGTTGGTCCGCACGTCGTCCCAGACGAACGTGCTGGTCGGGTAGATCGGCGTGGTGGCGCTGCGGTACTGCCCGTCTTTGTCGACGCCGGTGTGCACCGCCCGGCTGGCGAAGCCGTATTCGGAATAGTCCCGCCCGGCGGGCGGGTTGGTGTGCGGGGCGGAGTCGGCCATCGAACGGTGGATTGAAAGAAGGAAGGCGAGCGGGGCATTGCACCGGCGAACCGCCCGGTCCGCAATGCGGTCGGGCGACACGGTATGATGGAGACGTTCCGTCCCCGCCGTCCTCGGAGTCGCCGATGTCCGCCACGACGTTGCCCCGCCCCCCGAAGGCGGGGGAGTCCGGACCGGCGTTTCTTCCGCCCATGACACGGGAGGAGTACCGTGAGTTCGACCGCGGGGCGCACGAACTCCGGTACGAGTGGATCGACGGCGAGGTGCGGGCAGTAAGCGGCGGAACGTTCAATCACGGCCAGGTCGCTGCGAATCTCGCCCGCCTGCTCGGCAATCTCTTTTCCGGGCGAGCGCTCGTGACCCATTCGCAGTCGACCCGGACCCGCGTGCCCGACGGCCCGTACTACTACCCCGACGTGGTCACGGTCCCGTTCCCGCCGGAGTTCGCCGAGGAGTCGGAGGAGACGTTCGCCGCCCCGGTTCTCGTCGCTGAGGTTCTCTCCCCCTCCACCGCCCGCATCGACCGCGGGGAAAAGCGGCGGGAGTACTTCCGTATTCCGTCGCTTGAGAACTACCTCATCGTTCAGCCGAACGTCCGCGAAATTCTTCGCCTCACCCGCGACGGCGAGCAGTGGGCGGAGCGGCGGTTCCGTGCGGAGGACGTGGACCTGCCGCGCTTCGGCGTGACGTTGCCGGCGGACGCGATCTACGAAGACTGTCTCCCGGGCGAGCGGATCGGTTAGCCGCTCTCTTGAAGAGAGCGGCTAACCGATGCGATTAAGCCGCGGACGCGAGTTGCGGTTCGTCGCGGAAGGTCTCGAACAGCGGGGTGGTCATGTAGCGCTCGCCGATGTCCGGCAGGACGACGACGATCGTTTTGCCCTTGTTCTCCGGCTTGGAGGCGATCTTGAGAGCCCCGGCCATCGCGGCGCCGCAACTGATGCCGCAGGTAATGCCCTCCTCGGCGGCGATCCGCTTGGCCATCTCGAAACTCTCCTCGTCGGTCACCTTGACCACCTCGTCGACGAGGCTGACGTCGAGGTTCTTGGGGATGAAGCCGGCGCCGATCCCCTGAATCTTATGTTTGCCGGGGGAGCCGCCGGAGATGACGGGGCTGGTTTCCGGTTCGACGGCGACGCTGTGCAGGGGCGTGCCCTTCTCCTGCTCCCAGTAGCGGCTGACGCCGGTGATCGTGCCGCCGGTGCCCACGCCGGCGACGAAGATGTCGACTTTGCCGTCGGTGTCCTCCCAGATCTCCGGGCCGGTGGTTTTGGCGTGGATCTCCGGGTTGGCCGGGTTTTCGAACTGCTGGGGCAGGAAGGCGCCGATCTCCTCGGCGATCTCGGCGGCCTTGTTGATGGCGCCCTTCATGCCGTCGGCGGCGGGGGTGAGGACGAGGTTCGCCCCCAGCGACCGCATCATCGCCCGGCGTTCGAGGCTCATGCTTTCCGGCATGCAGAGCGTCAGCTTGTAGCCGCGGGCGGCGCAGACGAACGCCAGCGCGATGCCGGTGTTGCCGCTGGTCGGCTCGACCACCTGCATGCCCGGCTTGAGCACGCCCCGCTTTTCCGCGTCCCAGATCATGTTGGCGCCGATCCGGCACTTCACGCTGTAGGCCGGGTTACGGCCCTCGATCTTCGCCAGCACGGTCGCCCCGGTGTCGGCGGCCAGCTTGTTGATCTTCACCAAGGGCGTTTTGCCGATGGACTCGGAGTTGTCGTTGAGGATCGGCATCGGGGGGCGCTCCGGCGGTGCGGGGTCGGTGGATCGGGGCGGGATTATCGACGAACCCGCCGCGGGCGACAAACCAGCGGCCGGCAGGCGGTGCCCGGGGCGTCGCCGCGGGTCCGCACGATCCCGTTGCCCAGCCGCAGCGGGGCGGCGGGCGCCGCCGGGGCGGTCGGCGTCCCGGCAGGGGTCGGCTGGTACAGGCTGGTCTCGACGGCCCCGCCGGCGGCGTCGCCCTGCAGCAGGGCGAGGGTCCGCTGCGTCGCCTTGTTGATGACCACGATCCGCGTCGGCCCGCCCTCCGGGCCCAGCGGGCGGATGATGCAGGTGATCTCCGACCCGCCCGCGGCGCCCAGTACGTCCGCCACCGCGGCGGAGCTCTCCCGCGTCGCGGCCGGGCGGCTCTGGGGGGCGGCCGGCGGGTCGACGGAGGCGGTGCGGGCCGGGGCGGCGGTCGGGTCGCCTTCCTCGAACAACGCGTCCATCCAAACCTCCGCGGCGGGATCGTCGGTCGCGGGGCTGTCCTCGGCGTCGAAGGCCTCGGCCCCGGCGAACTGCTCGGCGTTCGTCCCGCCGGGGGACTCGAACTCCGGCTCGGGAGAGGTCGCGGGGGCGGACCCCGAACCGGCCGGGGGCGGCTTCAGGGCGGTCAGCCCGTGCTTGTCCAGCAGGGCGTTGATCGGCTCGATCGCGGTGTAGATGCCCTCCGGCGGGTCCTCGCTGCGGCTCCAGACGACGCCGATCAGCCGGCCCGCCCCGTCGAAACACCCGCCCCCGCTGCGGCCGAGCTGCGGCTGGCCCGTGCAGCTGAAGTTTTTCGGCCCCATGCAGGCCGGCACCCGCTGCACGCGGTGGCCCTGCCGGGTCGGCTCTTTGCCGCCGTCGCAGCCGACGCTCACTACCTTGTCGCCCGGGGCGACGCCCGGCGGGGCCAGGGCGCTGGCCGGCACCGTGTGGGGGCATTGAACCGCCAGCAGGCCGACGTCGCTCTGCTCGTCGAAGCCGATCAGCGTCGCCGGCCAAGCCCGCGGGGCGCCGTCGGCGAAGGTCTCCACCTCGATCCGGCCGCCCGGCTTGTGGGTGCGGAAAATGTGCCCGCAGGTCAGCACGACCGCCCGGCCGGGGCGGCTGGCGATCACCGTGCCGCTGCCGAAGTTCAGGCCCTGGGCGTCGAACACCTGAATGCGAACGACCGTCTTCATCGGGTCCCGCTCCGGCGAGACCGGCGGGGCGTCGGCGACGGCGGACCGCTCGTACCCGCCGGAGGCCGCCGCGGCGCCGGAGCGATCGGCGCCCGGCTCGTCGGCGGAGGCGAAGCCGGCCGGGTCGGCGTCGGCGAACGGATCGTCGATCGTCTTCGGTCCGTTCCGCTCCTCGTCCTTTTTGAACTTCAGCCAGTCAAAGAAGCCCCCGCGGTCGGACTCCGGGCTGCCCTGCTCCCGGCCGCCGGTCAGTTGCAGGGGGACGTCCGAGGGCTCGACCGGGCGGCGGGGCGTCTCGGGCAGGCGTTCCGGCTGGCGGTCGCGTTCGGCCCGGGCGAGGGCGGCCGCGTTGGCGGTCATGGCGCTCGTCAGCCGGGTCCGCAGCCGCTGGGCGACGCCGTAGCCGTCCCCGCCGGGCACCCCGGCGCTGCGGTGCACCTCTTCGCCGTTCACCTGTAAGAGGAAGGTCGGGGCGCTGTTGACCCCGAACCGCTGGGCGAGGTCCGGCCGGCCGTTCAGGTCGACCTTGTAGATCGGCAGGCCGTCGGCGTGCATCCGCTCGATGAAGGGGCGGATCGTCTGGCACGGACCGCAGTTGGTCATCGTGAACCAGATCAGCTTGACGTCGCCGAAGTCCTTCCCGAAGGCGGCGGTGCGCTCGGGGTGAGTCACGACCTCCGGGCCGGCGGGTTCCGGCGACGCGGCGGCCCGGTCGGCGGCGAGGGGGTCCGCCCCGGCGTCGGCCGGCGGACCGGCGGAGGCCAGCGACAGCGCCGCCGCCGCCACGATCAGCGGAACGGCGCGGACTCCCCGGCGAGCGGTCGTCCCGACTTGGGGACGGGGAGCGGGAACGGTCGTGCGGTCGGACACCCGGGCGGCCTCTTGCCGATGGGTTACGGTGAACAAGCCCCGCGGCGAGCCGGCCGGATGTCAGGACGACAATCCCCCGGCGGGCGATTGTAAAACCGACAGACGACGGTCCCCGCGACGGCGGGCGGATCAGCGGCGGCGTCGTGCGTTCGCGATCCGAACCGACTTGTTGCGAACGGCGTGCCAATCGCGGACCGGCGTTCGAAAAGGCCCCAACGCATCCAGCAAGCCCGGTCAATGTGCCGCGGCGGCCGGCCCGCCCGGCGCCCTTGGGGGCGTTCCCCGGATACAATCGTCCCCCCGCCCCCCGCCGTCGCCCCTCAACCGGCCGCCCCGCATCCGGCGGGCGGCGGCCCCGCCCCGCGTTCTCACCCCCCTCCCCGCCGTGCCGTTGCGGTTCGTTGCCCCACTGATTTCGCCCCGCCCGCTGCTGGGCGCGCTGCTCGCGGCGGCGACGCTGGTCGGCTGCGGCGGGGAAGAGGACCCGATCTCCGTCTACACCGTGCCGGCGCTGGAGCCGACCGACTCGGCGGCCGTCCCCACGACGGCCCCCGCCGCAACGGCCCCCGCGACGAGGCCGCCCTTCGCCCCCTTCGCCGGCGGGGCGGCCGGCGGCGGAATGACCGGCGTGCAGACGCCCGACGAACCGCAACGGCTCCTCGGGGCGATCGCCACCAAACGGGCGGCCGACGGCGCCCTCTGGTACTTCAAGCTCAGCGGCCCCGTCGCCGCGGTCGAGGCCGCCGAGGACGACTTTCACGCCTGGCTGAAAACCGTCTCCTTCGAGGACGGCGAGCCGACCTGGACCGTGCCGGAAGGCTGGACCGAGCAGCCCGGCAGCGGCATGCGGGCGGCCACGCTGCTGACCCCCGACGGCACCGAGGCGACCGTGATCCGACTGGGCGTCAGCGGCGACCTGGAAGAACGCATCGACGCGGACGTCGAACGCTGGCGGGGGCAGGTCGGAGCGACCGGCGACGCCGGCACGGTGGAGGAGGTGACGCTCGCCGACGGGTCGACGGCTCAGGTTCTTCGAGTCTCCACGCCGGCGGCCGCAGAGATGGCGGGGGCGTCCCCTGCCTCTCCGTCACCCGCGAAACCGCAAGCGTCGGCCCCGCCGCAGGCGGCCGCGGCGCTGTTTGAATACGACCTGCCGGAGGGCTGGGGCGAGGAGCCGGCGCCGTCGACGGCCCGGTTGGCATTCACGGCCGGTGCCGGCGAAGACGCCGCCCGGGTGACGATCAGCGAGTTTCCCGCCTCGGCGATGTCGCTGACGGACCTGGTCGGCATCGTCGCGGATCAGTCCGGCACCGGCCCGTGGAACCCGGCGGAGGACGCCGGTCCGATCTCCGTCGGCGGGGCGGACGCCGTGCGGATCGAACTCCCCGCGAAGGAGGAGGGCGGGCCGACCGTGCTCGCCGCCGCCCTGACCCGCGGGGACTCCCTGTGGCTGTTCAAGCTGCTCGGCGACGCCGACGCCGTCGCCGCCGCGACCCCCGCTTTCGAGCAGTTCCTCGCCGGCGTGCAGTTCGACGGCTCCCAAAACAACGACACTCAAGCGGAAGGCGAATGACGATGGCCGACGACCTCGCCCCCGCCCGCAGCGACCGGACGACGGACTCCCGGACCGCAACCTCCGGCGTTCTGAACGCCCTGGCCTCGCTGCGGATCACCGTCACGCTGCTCTCCCTCAGCCTGTTCCTCGTGCTGGCCGGCACGCTGGCGCAGGTGAACAAGGACATCTGGGAGGTCGTCCACGGCTATTTCCGCTGCTGGTTCGCCTACATCCCGATCCGCGACCTGCTGCCGGCGACCTGGTTCGGCCCCGGCACGCCGGCGAACTGGAACGTCGACGAGATCGGCGGCGGCTTCTGGTTTCCCGGCGGCTGGACGCTGGGGCTGGGGCTGGCGATCAATCAGATCGCCTCGATGCTCACCAAATTCCAGGTGAAGGCCTCCGGGACGAAGCTGTGGGCCGGACTGGCCGTGACCGCCGCGGGGGCGGCGATCACCTGGGCGGTGGTGGTCTCCGGGATGAGCGGCGGGGCCACGCAGGACGTGCCGCTGCTGGGCTTCGCCGCGATGTGGAACCTGTTCCGGGTCTGCGTCGCCGCGGCCGGGATCGGGATGAGCGTCTGGACGCTGCGGGCGCTGGCCGACCCGGTCAAACGGCGGGAGCCGGTCACGATTCTGATCGCCGCGGGGGCGGTCGGCGGGCTGGCGCTGGCCCTGTGGGCGTTGTTCCAGGGGGCGGTCTCCGACGGGAGCGCCCGGATCCTGTGGAACCTGATGAAGGCCACCTTCGCCGCCGGCGTGCTGCTGGCCGGGTTGCTGCCGATCTTCGGCCGGCAGGGCGGCACCTTCCTGCTGCACTGCGGTCTGCTGATGTTGCTCGGCAGCGAGTTCTACACCGGCGTCGTCGCCCGTCAGCCCACGCAGGAGGCCTCCATCTTCCTGCGGGAGGGCGACCGGGTGGACTACCTCACCGACGCCCGCCATTTCGAACTGGCCCTGATCACCGAGACCCCCGAGGGCGACCGGCACGCCGTCATCTCCGGCGACGAATTGCTCGCCGCCGAGGAGGAGGGTCGGACGATCGACGACCCGCGGCTGCCGCTGGCCGTCACGCCCGTGGAACTGTTCGAAAACGCCCGGGCCAGCCGACCGGCGGACGAGGACGTGCTCTCCGCCCCCGACGACGCCCCCGGCGGCGACCCGGGGTTCACGCTGGTGGAGGTCGCCAAAGGCGTCGGCGTGGGCGACACGGCCTCCGCCCAAGATCGCCCCGGCGGGCTGTTCCGCCTGACGGACAAGAACGGGAAAGAACTCGGCGAGGCGCTGCTGTGGACGGACAACGTCACGCTGCGGAACCTGCTCGATCCGGTTCCCGTGGTCGTCGAGACGCCGGACGGCCCGGTCCGCCTGCAGCTGCGCTACGCCCGCAAGTACCTGCCCTACACGGTCGGTCTGAAGGCGGTGCGGGCGGAGATGTACCCCGGCACCTCCACGCCGCGGACCTACGAGAGCGACCTTGAGATCGCCCCCCTGCCCGACCGGGCGGGCGAGGAGGCCGGCGAGCCGTTTGCGGCGTTCATCAAGATGAACAACCCGCTGCGGTACAGCGGACGGACCTTCTATCAGCAGAACTTCTACGGGGCCGTGCCCGCCGGGCCGTTCTCGACGCCGCAGCCCGAGGGGACCGGGTTGCAGGTGGTGACGAACGACGGCTGGATGGTGCCCTACGTCGCCTGCATGGTGCTGGCGGTGGGGATGCTGGCCCAGTTCTGCATGAGCCTGACCCGGTTCCTCGGCCGTCGCGGGCCGGTGACGGTTCCCGCCGCCGCAGCAAAGCACGAACCCGCGGACGCCCCCGTCCCGGACCCGGGCGACGAACCCGGAACCGGCCGCTGGGGCTGGGTCTTCCCGGCGGTCGTGGTCCTCGTGCTGGGCGGATACGCCGTCTCCAAGTGGCGGGCGCCGGAGCCGTACGTCAGCGCCGAGAAGGCGGCGACGGCGGGGGTCGGTTTCGACCTGGACGCCTTCGGCAAGATCCCCGTGCTGCACAACGGGCGGTTCAAGCCGATCGACACCGTCGCCCGCAACGCCCTGAAGGCGATCAACGGCAACAAACAGTCGTTCGAGACCGCGACCTTCCCCACGCCGGAGCAGGTCGCCGACGGCACCGACCCGGACGACCCAACCCTCACCCGGTCCCCCGCCCTCCGCTGGTTCCTCGATCTGATCGCCGACCCGCCGGCGATGGCGAACCACCGGGTGTTCCGCATCACGAACCCGCAGGTGCTCAGCACGTTCGGACTGAAGCCGCGGGAAGGGCTGACCTATGCCATCGGCGAGTTGCCGGACGACTTCACCGCGACGCTGAGCAAACGGATCGACGACATCCGCGGTCCCGACGGTGAGGGCGAACCGAAAACCGCCGATGACCGGGCCTTCGTGCAGCTCGCCCAGCAGTTGGGGGTGGTGAACACCCTGCTGATCTCCTTCGACCCGGACGCCTCCGTGCCGCCGGGGGCCTCGCTGGCCAGCTACGCCCAGCGGTACGCCCGGCTGTGGGACGAGGGGCAGGCTCCGCTGGCCGTGCCCCGCGGCCCGCGGTGGGAGACGCTGGCCCATGCGGACCTGCAGGAGTCCACCGAGGCCGGGATGCTGCCCGTGCTGGAACAGGCCGGCGTCTCGCCGGAGCGGTTCGTGAACCGGCTCGAACCGGGTTCGGAGCCGATTCCCGGGCTGTCCGCGACGCTGACGCCCGCGGAGTTCGACGGCGAACCGGACCCGGTCGTCGACGCCTGGCGCGAGCTGCGGGAGGCGTGGAAGGCCGACGAACCCCGCGCCTTCAACCTGGCCGTCAAACGGGTGCGGCAGCGGGTCGTCGACGCCGACGAGGAGCGCCGGGCGGAGTTCGACGTCGCCCGCTCCGACCCGCCGCTGGCCCAGGGGGCGATCAATTTCGAAGCCTGGTTCAACCACGCCGCCCCGCTGTGGTGGTGCTGGGCGCTGTACATCGCGGCGACGGTGTTCACGCTCGTCGGCTGGGTGCTGGTGCCGGTCGGCTGGGGTGTGCCGCCGCGGCGGGCCGCGTTCTGGCTGGTGATGTTCACCTTCGCCGTGCACACCGTGGCGCTGGCGGGCCGCATCTACATCTCCGGCCGCCCGCCGGTGACGAATCTGTATTCCTCGGCCGTATTCATCGGCTGGGGAGCGGTGGGCCTAGGCCTGTTGATCGAACGGCTGTACGGCTGGGGCGTGGGGAATGCGCTGGCCTGCGTCGGCGGGGTCGGCACGCTGCTGATCGCCCACTCGGAGCCGCTGTCGAAGGGCGACACCTTCACCGTGCTCCAGGCCGTGCTGGACACCCAGTTCTGGCTTGCCACCCACGTGGTCACGATCACGCTGGGCTACGCCGCAACCGGGGTCGCGGGGATTCTGGGCCTATTCTACGTGCTCGGCGGGCTGTGCTCGCCGGCGCTGGCGACGGTCGTCGGCCGGCCGGGCACGCGGTCGGCCGGGCAGGATCTCGGCCGGGCCCTGGCGGGGATGATCTACGGGGTCGTCTGTTTCGCGGCGCTGCTGAGCCTCGTCGGCACGATCCTCGGCGGCCTCTGGGCCGACGACAGCTGGGGCCGCTTCTGGGGCTGGGACCCGAAGGAGAACGGCGCCCTGATCATCGTGATCTGGAACGCCCTCGTGCTGCACGCCCGCTGGGGCAAGCTGGTCGGCGAACGCGGTTTGGCGGTGCTGGCGATCGCCGGCAATCTCGCCGTCGCCTGGAGCTGGTTCGGCACGAACGAACTCGGCGTGGGCCTGCACAGCTACGGGTTCACCGAGGGCGTGCTGATGACCCTCGTCTGGGTCGCCGCGGTGCACCTGACGATCATCGCCGCCGGCGCCGCGATCCCCCGGCGGCTGTGGTGGAGCGAGACGGCCCGCGCCGAACGCGACGCCCGGCAGGTCTGACGCCCGTCCAGTTTGAGGGGCGCATGCGGAACGCCGAGGCCCCGCGGGGCCTCGGCGTTCCGACGTCTCTGTGCTGTCAGACCGATTAGGTCTTAATCGCCCGCCGCTTTTGCTTGCGGGCTTTGCTGCTGGCGGGGCGAGCCCCGTGATGGGCTTTCTTGAGCTTGCGCTGGGTTTTGGCCATGACGTGACGGATGGAATGCGGGGAGGCGGACGGACAGTCTACGTCGGCCCGAACGTTTCGTCACCTGCAACACGGTTGACCAGCCCGGAGCGCAAGCTCCGGCCGCGCGAGAGGCCGCTCGACCGCCGAGGCTTGCGCCTCGGGCCGGCCAGCCTAGGAACGACAGTCGAGGGCGTGCTCGAACGCCAGCCGCACCCGTTCGGCGGCGACGTCCAGCGGGCCGGCGACCATCGCGCCGGCGGCCTGCCGGTGTCCGCCGCCGCCGAAGGAGGCGGCCAAGGCGCTCACGTCGCAGCCGCCGCGACTGCGGAAAGACAGCTTCACCCGGCCGTCCGGCTGTTCGACGGCCACGAAAGAGGCCTCCGTCCCGCCGACCCGCAGGCAGTCGTTGGCGAGGCCCTCGGTGTCCGGCGGGCGGCCGCCGGTGCTGGCGAACTCCGCGGCGCCCACGGTCGTGTAGGCCAGCTTCCCGTCACAATCGATCTTCATCCGCCGACGGCCCTCGCCGCTGAGCAGCAGGCTCTGGATCGATTGCTCCTCATAGAGTTTGCGGTACAGCTCCGTCGGGTCGGCGCCGGCTTCCATCAGCCGGGCGGCCAGCCGCATCGTCGAGGGGCGGGTGTTGCTGTGGCGGAACCAGCCGGTGTCCGTGGCGATCGCAACGAACAGCGGGGTGATCGCCGCCGGCGGCAGCGGCAGGCTGAGGGCGTCCGCCATCTCCGCGACCATCGCCCCGGCGGCCTCCGCGGAGGTGTCCCGGAAGACCGTCGCCCCGATCGCTTCCAGATCGTCGCTGGCCTGGTGGTGGTCGATCACCACCCGTTTCGCCCCGGTCCGCTGGAAGACCTTGGCCAACTCGCCCAGCTGCACGAACGAGGAGGTGTCGACCACGATGTGTAAATCGTGATTCTCCACGAAGTCCGCCCCGCTGGCGGCGCCGGCTTCGCGGCCGGCGCCCTGCCGGGGGAAGACGGCGATGCGACCGTGCGGGTCGAGGAACGCCAGATTGTCCGGCGCCCCGGAGGGGTTCACGATCGAGACCGTTTTGCCCATCGCCTCCAGAATGGCGGCGAGGGCCAGTTCGCTGCCGAGGGCGTCGGCGTCCGGGCGGGCGTGACTCGTCAGCGCCACGCGGTCCGCGGCGTCGAGGAGGGGGCGCAACGGGGTCCAATCGACGGGCATGCGGGATGTTAGCCCGATTCGCCCGTCGGTGTCGCGGTAGCGATTCGGCGGGCGGCAGAAACGTCCGCGAGCACCTGCCGCTTCAACTCCTCGGCGTTCTCGAAGGCTCGCACGCCCCGCACCCGGTCCAACAGGTCCACCGCGAGCCGGCGGCCGTACAGGTCGCCGGAGAAGTCCAGCAGGTGGGCCTCCGCGGTGGGCGGGCCGGCGTCGAACGTCGGCCGCGGACCGAGGTGCAGCGCCACGGGATAGTTCCTTCCGTCCACCGTCGCCCGGCCGGCGTAGACGCCGGGGGCGGGGGGGAGCACGTCCAGTTTCGCCAGATTCGCCGTCGGGAACCCCAGCGTGCGGCCGCGACCCTCGCCGCTGACGACCGTGCCGGCCAGCCGGTGCGGCCGACCGAGCAGCCGGGCCGCCTCCGCCACGGCCCCCTCCGCGATCAGACCGCGGATGCGGGAGGAACTGACGGGGGCGCCGTCGACCGTCACCGCCTCCACGGTTTCCACGGTCCACCCGTGCGGCCGGCCCCAGCGGCGGAGCGTCGAGACGTCCCCCACCCGGTCCTTGCCGAAGCGGAAGTCGCCGCCCTCCACCACGCCGACGGCCCCGAAGGCGCCCAGCAGCACCCGTTCGAAGAACTGCCCGGCGGTGTGGGCCAGCAGGTTCCGGTCGACCGGCAACCGCACGACGGCGTCGGCCCCGCCGGCCCGCAGCAGTTCGGCCCGGCGTTCGTGCGTGGTCAGCAGCGCCGGGGTGAACTCCGGCCGCAGCACGGCGACGGGGTGCGGGTCGAAGGTCACGGCGACCGCCGGCACGCCCCGCTTCTTCGCCAGACGCTTCAGTTCGGACAGAATCGCTGCGTGGCCGCGGTGGACCCCGTCGAAGTTGCCGACGCTCAGCAGGCCGCCGCGGGCCTCGGGGGGAACGACGATCTGCCAGTCGGCGGGCGTGCCGGCGGCGTCGGACCGCTCCGGGTCCGCGGATGCGTCGGCGCGGGCCATGCGGAAACGAACGGGCGGGGCGGGCGGCGCCGGCGGGACCGGCGCCGGGCGGCGGTTGTGGCGAAAAACGGGGGGTCGCATCATAGCGGAACCATGCCCGATTCGACCCCGCCCGCCGACCCGTTGTTCCTCGCCCTGCTGGAGACCGCCCCGGCGACGGTCGCGGGGTTCGTTCGGCCGATCCTGCCGCCGGAGGGTTCGACCGAAACGCTGGCCGACCGCGTCGGCGAGACGACGCCGGAGGGCGAGGCGATCCTGCCGCGGCTGCGCGAGATGTCGGGCGACCGCCTGCTGCCCGACCGCCCCGGCAAGCCGGCGGAACTGATGAAGGCGGGACTGCTCCTCCTGCACGGCGACCTCGACGCCTCGCACCGCATCTCCCAAAGCCTCGAGGGCGACCACGACGCCGACGCCTGGCACGCCCTGATGCACCGGCTCGAAGGCGACTACGGCAACAGCGGGTACTGGTGGCGGCGGGTCGGGTCGCACCCGATCTTCGCGGAACTGGCCGAACTGACGGACGAACCGGCCTGGGACCCGCAGGACTTCACGGACCGCTACCGCCGGGCGATGCGGGGCGGGGACGCGGCGGAACGGGCGTCCGTGCGATCCTTGCAGGCGGCGGAGTTCGCCCTGTTGTTGCAACATTGCGAGCGCTGACCGGCGCTTCCGGCGCCGGACCCTTCACCCGGGGCGGTTCGTCGGCGTAGAATGATCCGTCCCGCCCCGCCCGCGTCCCGTTCGCGAACCGCCCCGCCATGTACTCGCCTTCGCTCGCCCTGATCGGAATGCCCGGTCTCCCGGAGATGGCGATTTTCGCCGTCATCGTGCTGGTGCTGTTCGGCAAGCGGTTGCCGGGTGCGATGAAGTCCCTGGGGCAGAGCGTCGGCGCGTTGAAGCAGGGCCTGAACGAAAGCCAGGCGCTGGACGACGAGCCGGCCCCGCCGGCCGTCGAGTCCACCACCAAGACCCCCACCGCCGCCTGAGGCCGCGGG